>DASRDL010000114.1:0-11558 GCA_035652635.1 Hyphomicrobiaceae bacterium
GGGGATGTGGCCCGAGCGCAGGCCCTTGCGGGGCTCGGGCACGGTGCCCTCGAAGCGGCCGGCGGCGCGTGCGTCCACGATCTGGGCCGCCTTGCTGGCAATGAGGCCCTTGATGTCGCCCACGTCGCGCACGAGCTCGGCGTTGAGCATGGCCGTGAAGTGGCGCTCCGAGCGTCGCCGGGGCTCGCCCTCCTCCAGAGGCCGGCCCTCGGCCTTCCACTTCTTGAGGCCGCCGTTCAGGACGCGCACATCCGTGTGCCCCATGGCGCGGAACATCCACCACACACGCGCCGCCGAGTAGAGGCCCTCGCTGTCGTAGGCGACGACCTGCATGCCGTCGCCGATACCCATCCTCTTGACGCGGCTTGCAAATTTGTCGGCCGGAGGGAGCATGTGCGGCAGGGGCGAGGTCTCGTCGGCGATGTCGTCGATGTCGAAGAACAGCGCGCCGGGGATGTGTCCGGCCAGGTACTCGGCCCTGGCATTGCGGCCGGAGGTCGGCAGGTGCATGGAGCCGTCGAGCACCACCACGCCCGGAGCGTCGAGGTGGGAGGCGAGCCAATCGGTCTCCACCAGCCATTTCCCGGCGCCGTCGGTCATGCGTATCTCCTCCCTGTGCTCGGGTCGGCTCCTCGGCCGACGCGACAGATAGTGTCAGCCACAGGCGGCGATGTCATGCCCCGGCTCTCGCAGGCGCGCACGGGGCGGGAAAAGCCCGGGATATGGGAATTTCAGGGCCCCTGGGCCGCTGGCTCGGGTGAGCGCCGGGGCCGGCTGCGGAACGGCGCAACCCCGTCAGCCCCTTGGTGGTCGAGAATTATGGCGACAGCGCCCTGGGTCTGGAGGAAAATCGCCCGACCCGGCATGCCGATCGGGTGACCGGTTTGAGGAGTATCGCATGCTGTGGAAGGGCATGGTGCCTGCCGCCGTCGTGTGCGCGAGCATGCACGCGCTCGCTGGCGGTGCGGCGCTGGCGCAGGCATCAAACGAGCCGGTGCGCCTGGTCCTGTCGAACCTGCCGTCCGCCGATTCGAGCGCCTACCGGTCCATCTGGGCGCGGGCGGGAGCGGCGTCGGCGCAGGCGCTGCCCCTCACCAGGAGCGAAATGTGGTCGGTGCCCGCCCAGAACGCCGAAGCCGTGTCGACGCTGGCAGTGCAGCAGGGTGTCGAGGTCAGTCGGCTGGAGGACGGGTGGAACCATATTCTGGCATGGATGCCGGACGACGCCTCTGGGAGCGACCAGCACCGCACGATGGTTCAGCGAGCCATGGCCTCCAAGGCGGCCATCGGCGTGGCATTGCTGCGGCCGCAGCCTGCCGGCGTCGTCGAGTACGCATTGACGCGCAACCTGGGCGTTGCGGGCGATACGTCGATCAGGGTCTCGCTCGGGCAGGATCTGAGCGTCACGTTTCACCGCACGAGAGTGAGCGTCAAGGACGACATGCTGGTGTGGAGGGGCAGCGTCGAAGGCACCGGCGCGCCGGCGACGCTCATGTGGTGGCCGGGCGCGCTGATGACCGGCATGGTCCGCCACGAGGGTCGCCTCTACTACATCCGCCGCATGCACGGGCCCACGCACGGCATCGTTGCGATGCGCGAGGAGAGCTTGCCGCAGGATCATGCGTCGATCCCGGAGCACATACGCCGCGAAATCCCTGACCTGCGTGAGGATCCCCTTGTCCAGCAGGGAGACGCGAGCATCCTGCGGACCCTGCTCGCCAGCCTGCAGATCGCCGGCAACAAGCTGCCGCGACCCGAGGCCAGGGTCGCCCCGCCCGTCGATCGGCGACAGTCGGGAGCGCCGGCCGAGGTCATCATCGACGTGATCGTCGCCTACACCCGGAAGGTCGCCGACAAGTACACGGACGTGGCGCGCGAGCTGATCGAGCTTGCCATCGAGGAGGGCAACGAAGCTTTCCGGAGGAGCAACGTTGGCCACGTCAAGTTGCGGCTCGTGCACGCCTATCAGACCAACTACGTGGAGGAGGGATCGCATTTCGACCACGTGTGGCGGTTCGCCGACGCCGGTGACGGCCAAATCGACGAGATCCACGAGCTGCGCAACCAGTATCGCGCCGACGTTGCCATTCTGGTGGTCGACGACGACAAGGGCTGCGGCCTGGCTACCCGCGTCTACGCCGAGGCGGACGAGGCCTTCGCGGTGGTGCATCACGAGTGTGCGGCGCTCACCTACTCGATCGCACACGAAGTCGGCCACCTCATCGGCGCCCGGCACGAGGTCGGCATCGACAAGATCATGACGCCGTTTCCGTACGGCCACGGCTATGTCAACGGCACCAAGTGGCGCGACATCATGAGCTACCGTGAGAGCTGCGGTGGTTGCCGGCGCTTGCCGGTGTGGTCCAGCCCCGTAGTCTTGATCAACGGCGAGCCCGCCGGCACGGCAGACGAGGACAATGCCCGCGTGATCGCCGAGCAGGCAGCCAGGGTCGCAGCGTTTCGCTGAGGAGAAGGCGCCCGGCAGGTCCGATCAGGTTCTGTCGCGGCGCGCCTTGGGCTTGTCGGACTTGACCCGGTCCACCGTGAGGGTACCGCCAAGCCGCTGCAGGATGGCAGCCGTCGCAAGGCCGGTGACGGGGAGTCCCTCCGCCTTCTCGTAAGCCTCGATCGCCCCCTTGAGCGCTTGGCCGTAGTGCCCGTCGATGGGACCGGCATAGTGGTGGCGCCGGGCCAGCAGCCCCTGCAGCTCACGCACGTCTGCCCGCTCGGTCAGAAACCGGGCCTGCGCGAACGCCTCGAGCCTGTCGGCGAAGGCGGCACTGGAAACGCCGGTGTTGGCGACGGTGTCGGCCTTGAGCCGCTCCTTCACCTTGCCTTCCTGCATCAACACCTTCGACTGCACGTAGGTGCCGACATTGATGCCGATCACCTCGGGACCGCCGGTGCCGTCGATCAGGATCGGCGAGCCGGACGAGGCACCGCCCGTATCGCAGGTGTGCAGGATGAGCGACTGGGGATCGTTGAAGTCCTGGATCACGTGCTCCCAGCCGGCGGCCGGAAAGCTGCGCGACGCGCTGCAGGGCCGCGAGTAGGCGGGCCGCCACGGCATGTAGTCGCGGTGGTAGGCGATCTGGAAGACGCGGTTGGCGCCGGCTGCGGCAATGATCTCCTCGGGCTTCATCACCTTGAGCGGCAGGAAGCCCTTGGCACAGGCGGGGCGGGCGAGCCGCACGAGCGCCCAGTCGCGCGCGGCATCTATCGGCGGGCGGACGCTGAGACTGGTCGTGCCCGCCAGGACGTGCTGCGCCGCTGCTCCCGAGCCGTAGCCGGCGATGCGGGCGTAGTCCCGCACCGCGCCGAAATTGCGCGCGAACCAGAAATCGCCCATGCGCGCGGGGCGCTCGCCCGCGGTGCCATGCAGGCAGTGGCTGGCAGTGGCGATGACGTCCTTGCCGACGCAGAAGGCGGTGCACACCGTCGGCCGGCGCGTGTTGAAGAGGAGCCCGATCTTCTCCTGCACGGGCTTGTACCTGTCGGGCAGCGCCGTGCGTTCGTCGGTGCCGAACACTGCGACGGGCTCGACGAGCCCCGTGGCGTTGTGGGCCGACCGGGCCTGCCATGCCGACGCCGGCTGCCCGGCCAGCACCGCGGCGAGGCAGGCCGCAGCAAGCTGCGCCGTGACGCCTCCTGCCTTCGCTCTCGCCTGCCTCTCGGCCCGCTGCATGGCCCAATATTACCAAGTTTTAATGCGACCGAAAGGGCGCCGTAAGGCCATGACACCTATATCCGGGGCGACGGAATCGACTAGGGACACCCGCACTCTCACCTTCGAGGTCAACCGCATGGATCGCTCATCTGCCAACCATCGTGCGCCGCGCGTCGGCTCGCGGCGCCTGGCGCTCGCCTCCGCCCTGGCCGCTCTGGCGTTGGCCGGCACGGTCGGGTTGGGGCTGCCGTTCACCGCCGTCCACGCGCAATTCAAGCCTGATGCCGCCACGTCCCGCGCGCCCGCCTCCTTCGCGGACATCGTCGATCGCGTCAAGCCGGCGGTGGTCAGCATCTATGTAACCAACGGCGGCCCGAAGTTGGCGCAGGTGCCCAAGGGGGCCCCAAAGGAATCGCCGCGCGACTTCTTCCCCAATCTGCCCGACGACCATCCGCTCAACGAGTTCTTCAAGAACCTGCCGAAGGAATGGCGTGGCCTGCCGGGTCCGGGCTCGCCGCGGCCGACGCAGGCGCAGGGTTCGGGCTTCGTCGTCTCGCCCGACGGCTACGTCGTCACCAACAACCATGTCATCGACGGTGCCGACAAGATCCAGGTGACCTTCGATCGCGACAACAAGTTCGAGGCCGAGCTGGTCGGCACCGACCAGCGCACCGACATCGCGCTCCTCAAGATCAAGTCGTCGCAGACCTTCCCGTTCGTGAAGTTCGCCGACAAGACGCCGCGCGTCGGTGATTGGGTGATCGCCGTCGGCAACCCGTTCGGCCTCGGTGGCACGGTCACGGCGGGCATCGTCTCGGCGCAGGGTCGCGACATCGGCTCCGGCCCCTACGACTACATGCAGATCGACGCCGCCGTGAACCGCGGCAACTCCGGCGGGCCCACCTTCAACCTCGACGGCGAGGTGGTGGGGGTGAACACCGCCATCTACAGCCCCTCGGGCGGCAACGTCGGCATCGCCTTCGCCATTCCGGCGAGGACCGCCTCCGACGTCGTGGCTCAGCTCAAGACCTCCGGCTCGGTCAATCGCGGCTGGCTCGGCGTCAAGATCCAGAATGTCGACGAGGACACCGCCGCGAGCCTCGGCCTCAGCGATGCCAAGGGCGCCCTGGTCACGGAGGTGACGGTCCCCGGTCCGGCAGCGGATGCCGGCTTCAAGAACGGCGATACCATCCTGTCCGTCAACGGCAACTCCGTGGCCGACAGCCGCGACCTCGCCCGCCAGATCGCCGGCTACGCACCTGGCGCCAAGGTCGACGTGCGCATCCTGCGCGGCCAGAAGGAGCAGACCATCTCCGTCAAGCTCGGCAAGTTCCCGTCGGGCAAGGAGCTGGCGAGAGTCGAAAGGGGCAAGTCCGACTCAGGCCAACCGCAGGGCACCGAGATGGAGCAGCTCGGGCTCACCGTGGCCCCCGGCAGCGGCAGCAACAAGGACACCGTGGTCGTCACCGATGTCGACAACGCCTCCGACGCCGCGCAGAAGGGCATCAAGTCGGGCGACGTGATCCTGGCCATCAACGACTTGGCGGTGAAGAGCCCCGAGGACCTCGTCAACGGCGTCAAGGAGGCCACCAAGCTCGGCCGCAAGGCGGTGCTGATGCGGGTCAAGTCGGGCAGCGACACGCGCTTCGTGGCGGTCCAGCTGAAGAAGAGCTGATCTGGAGCCGGCGTCGGACCCTTGCGGGTCCGACGCCATCGAGGTTGCCGGAGCGAGGTGGTCTGAGCCGTGTCCCGGTCGCGCCGCCTCGCTCACGTGTCTCCGGTGCATATTGTAGCGGCGGCGAGTACAAGGTCCCGCCGATAGCTGCGGCAGACGACGAAACCCGATGCGCGTGCTCGTTATCGAAGACGACCGTGAGACGGCGCAGTTCCTGCAGAGGTCGCTGCGCGAGAGCGGCCACGCCGCCGACCTCGCGGGCGACGGGGAGAGCGGCCTCGCCATGGCGCGCGAGGGCGGCTACGACGTGCTGATCGTCGACCGCATGCTGCCGCGGCGCGACGGCCTCTCCGTGGTGCAGAAGCTGCGCGCCGACGGGGTGCGCACGCCCGTGCTCATCCTCTCGGCGCTGGGCGAGGTCGACGACCGCGTCAAGGGCCTGCGCGCCGGCGGCGACGACTATCTCACCAAGCCCTATGCCTACACCGAGCTGCTCGCCCGCATCGAGGCGCTCGCGCGCCGCCCGGCGCCGGAGGAGCAGGTGACGCGCTACAGCGTCGGCGACCTGTCGCTCGACCGCCTGTCCCACAAGGTCGCCCGCGCCGGCGAGCCGATCCTGCTGCAGCCGCGCGAGTTCAGGCTGCTCGAGTACCTCATGAAGCATGCGGGCCAGGTGGTCACGCGCACCATGCTGCTCGAGAACGTGTGGGACTACCACTTCGATCCCCAGACCAACGTCATCGACGTGCACATCTCGCGGCTCAGGAGCAAGATCGACAAGAACTTCGACAAGCCGTTGCTGCATACAGTGCGCGGGGCCGGGTACATGATCCGTGACGGCGCTGACTAGTGCCAGGAGGCTGCTCGGCTCCACGCCGTTCCGCCTGACGCTCGCCTACATGGGCGCGTTCGGCGTGGCGGCGGCACTGATCGTCGGCTTCATAGCCTGGCGCGCCAACGATCTGCTGACCAACAAGGTGGTGGAGACGCTGCAGGCGGAGGTGGTCGGCCTGCGCGAGCAGTTTCAGGCCGGCGGCGCGGAGCGGCTCGCCGCCATCATCGCCCAGCGCTCCTCCGAGCCGGCGGCCGGCCTCTACCTCCTCGTCGACGTCACGGGGCGCAAGGTGGCGGGCAACCTCGACCGTGTGCCGGTGGAGCTGGAGGGCCGGCGTGCCGGCGGCGTCTTCGCCTATGTGCGCGGCGGCGCCGAGCCGCCGGCGCGCGTGCCCCGAGCGGCCGTCGGCGTGCCATTGCCGGTGCCGGGCGGTCTCATGCTGATCGTCGGCCGCGACATCGAGGACCTGAGCCGCTTCGCCCGTACCATGGGCCAGATCGGCCTGTGGAGCATCGTGCTGTTGGCCGCGCTCGGCATCGGCGCGGGGCTGGCGGTGAGCCGCAGCGTCTTGAAGCGCATCGAGGCCATTACCGAGGCCAGCCGCACGATCATGGGCGGCGATCTCTCCAAGCGCCTGCCGCTGGCCGGCACCGGCGACGAGCTCGACCGCCTGTCGGACAGCCTCAACGCCATGCTGGCGCGCATCGAGGAGCTGATCGTGGCCCTGCGCGAGGTGTCGGACAACATCGCCCACGACCTGAAGACGCCGCTCACCCGCCTGCGCAGCCGGGCCGAGGCGGCGCTGAGGGAGCCCGACGGGGCCGCCGCCTACCGCGACGGCCTGGTCAAGACCATCGAGGAGGCCGACGAGCTCATCAAGACCTTCAACTCGCTGTTGCTGATCGCCCGGCTGGAGGCCGGCGCCGTGGCCGAGAGCATGGGACCGGCCGACCCGGCCTCCATCATCGGCGACGTGACCGAGCTCTACGAGCCGGTGGCGGAGGAGGCGGGCCTGACGCTCGAGGTGTCGGCCGCTCCCGGCCTTTCCGTCAACGTCAACCGCGAGCTGGTGAGCCAGGCCGTCGCCAACCTCGTCGACAACGCCATCAAGTATTCCTCCGGCCCGGCCGGGCAGCCGGCACCCCAGGGTGTGGCCCGGCCGAAGGTGACCGTTTCGCTCGCGCGCGCGGGCGACGCGGTCGAGATCACGGTGGCCGACCACGGGCCCGGCATCCCTGCGCAGGACCGGGAGCGGGCGCTGCAGCGCTTCGTTCGCCTGGAGAAGAGCCGCTCGGCGCCCGGCAGCGGCCTGGGGCTGAGCCTGGTCGCCGCCGTGGCGCGCCTGCACGGCGGCTCGATCCGCCTGGAGGACAATGCCCCCGGCCTGCGCGCCGTGCTGACGCTGCCCAGTACGGCTGCGGCGACGGCCTGATGCGTGGTCCGCGAAGGGCGCTGCCGGTTTGAACCCCGCGCGGTTCCCTGCCACCATGGGCCCCATGCCCCTCAAGGACCCGACCTTCACCATCGGCATCGAAGAGGAGTACCTGCTCGTCGACAGGGCGAGCCGGGATCTGGTGCGCGAGATGCCCCAGGCCCTCTTCGAGGACTGCGAGCGGGCGCTGCGCGGACAGGTGGCGCGCGAGTTCCTGAAGTCGCAGATCGAGGTAGGGACGGCGGTGCATGGAAGTCCGCGCGCCGCCGGGGAGGAGCTGGCTCGGGCGCGGCGCACGGTAGCAGAGCTGGCGGCCCGTCACGGACTGGCGCCCATCGCCGCCTCCACGCATCCCTTCGCACGCTGGAGCACGCAGGAGCCCACCGAGCGCGACCGCTATCAGGCCATCGCCCGCGATCTCGCCGGCGTCGGCCGTCGCCTCGTCATCTGCGGCATGCACGTGCACGTCGGCATCGAGGACGACGAGCTCAGAATCGATCTCATGAACCAGGCGCGCTATTTCCTGCCGCATCTGCTCATGCTCTCCACCTCCTCGCCGTTCGCCGAGGGCGAGGATACCGGCCTCAAGTGCTACCGCCTCGCGGCCTACCAGGAGTTGCCGCGCACCGGGCTGCCGGGGCGTTTCGAGAGCTGGGAGGAGTATCGGCACACGGTCGATGTCCTGGTGCGCAACGGCATCATCGAGGATGCGAGCAAGATCTGGTGGGATCTGCGGCCGTCGCCGCGCTTCCCCACCCTCGAGATGCGCATCACCGATGTGTGCACGCGGCTCGAGGACGCGGTGTGCGTCGCCGCCATGTACGTGTCGATGCTGCGCATGCTCTACCGCATCCGCCGCGCCAATCAGACGTGGCGCACCTATCCCTTGTTCCTCCTGTCGGAGAACCGCTGGCGCGCGCAGCGCTACGGCGTCGGCGGCACGCTGTTCGACTTCGGCAAGGGCGAGCTGGTGCCATTTCGCGATCTGGTCGAGGAGCTGATTGCGCTGTTGCGCGAGGATGCCGTGGCGCTCGGCTGCCTCGACGAGATGGAGCACGCCCGCACCATCGTCGCGCACGGCACCAGCGCCGACCGGCAGGTGGCCCGCTTCGCCGAGCTGCAGGCGCGGGGCCTGTCGCGCCACGACGCGCTCGTGGGCGTCGTCGACCATCTGATTGCCGAGACCGTGGGCGAGGCCAAACCGGCCTGAGATCGCGGCTCGGCTTGCGCGCCTGCATGGCGGCCCTGCCGGCAACACATTCCCGCAAGGCGGAATTGTGCGATGCGTCCCCGGCCGGCAACCCCTCAGTGGAGCGAAGCACGCAGCGGGGGCAGCGCCTTGCGCATGAACGTCACGGGCAGCTTGCAGTCGTCCGCAAGCGTTCTGACGCCGCGCGCGGCCGTCTCGTAGCCGAGCGCGAGGAAGAAGGGCACGGCGTTGTCGGTCGTGCACGCCGAGAGCCGCTCGAAGCCGCGCTGGCGTGCGTGCGCCTCGGCCAGGGCGAGCAGATGGCGGCCGATGCCGATGCGCGGGTGGCGCACGAAGATGCCGCCGAGGCTGATGGTGGACCCGTTATTGCCGGCCGGATGCCAGCTCACCGTGCCGACCAGCTCCTCGTCGATCCAGCCGCCGTGCACCTCCTCCTGCATCAGCAGGTCCGCATAGGCGGGCGAGTAGACGAGCCTGACGAAGGCAGCCACCTCCTCGTCGCTCAGTGCATCGCAGGTCGCGCAGCGCACCGCGGTCGCGTGCAGGTAGCGCACGCTGGAGAAATGGTCCACGCCGATCGGCCGCACGACCATCCGGTCGACTGGTGCACCGTAACAGGGAGCGCCGGGAGCGGTCGTCATACGCACACTACTCGTCCGCATCGCGGGGAAGGACGCCGGGACATGGATACCGAGAGGCCGGGCTCCCTCGCACGCCCGACCCCGCGGGACGGGCGGGACTACTGCTTGGCGCTGAGACGGGCGGTGCCCCCCGAGCCGCCCGTCGACGGGGGCACATCGGCCTTTCTGTCACCCACCAGGGCGGGCTGATACTCGGCTGCTTTGCAAGAGCAACCCTGCACATATTCCTTGCGATAGCGCCAGGCCGATTTCAGGCTGGTGTAGGGCTGCTGATCGTTGACCGACACCATCTGCTCCACCGAGCCACCGGGGTTCTGGTGGTAGTAGAGCTGGGCTGGCGCGGCGCACTGGGACTGGCACACCTCGGCGTCACGCTGGAAATGGTTGGGCAGGGTCGAGAAGCTGACGGGGAAGTAGTAGCCGTCGCACAGCCGCACGCACAGCGTGCGGTAGGTCGCGAACGGCAGGTTGCCGAACTGATTGGGGCTGCCGCGCTCGCCCTCGCTCTCCTCTTCGCCGAACAAGGAAGAGAAGGGATTGCGGGCGGCGCTGCGGCGGCGGTTCTCGGCCACGTACTGCTGGCCGCAGCCGTTGCGGGCGAGCTCGCGGATGATGTCGTCCTGGAAGGAGCGGTCGCGCGTGCCCATGATCTGCCGGCGCTGCGCGTCGAGATCGGCGAGCCGCTGGCGGGTGGCATCGACCTCGGCGGCGAGGCGGACGCAGCGCGGAGTGCGTCTGAGCGTGCGCGAGAACAGGAACTGGTCCCAGCAGTCGTTGCGGTTGAGCTGCTGTTGCGCCAGTTGGTAGCTGCGCTCCAGCTCGCGCATGTCGGCCTCGAGCTTGGGCAGCAGCTCGCGCCCCTGGTTGGATCCCTGCGTCTCGGCCACGAGCCGGCGCTCCAGCTGCACGCAGATGTTGCTGCGCTGCCCCCAGCCGCCCTGCTGCTGGCCGGGTGGATAAGTTCCAGGTGGATAGGTTCCGGGCGGGGGCTGCTGGCCCGGCGGCGGCTGACCGGGCGCCAGGCGGTCAGGCGGGTCGCGGTAGACCGGCTCGCGCGGCCGCGGGTCGGGCTGCGACCAGGGCCACCAGCCCCAGCCCTGCGCCAGGGCGTCGGAGGAGGCAATTGCCACCGCGGCAAGGCAAAGCCCCAGCGCGACCCCGAGTGCCGTCCGTTGCCTGCCTTTGCCTTGGCCCATTGGCAGTTTCCAAAGCCCCCAGGTCACGCGCCCCGGGCGCGCCGATTCTCTCAAGAGCTTCCCCGCCGGAATTATGAGTCCGCTGGGCTAGTGGGTCAATGCAGCGCAATTGCGGCCACAGGCCCTGTCCCGACGCCGGCCGCCTTGACCTTGCACGTGAAAGCGCCGATAAGGCGCCGCATGCAGGCAGCGCACACACTGGCCGTAAATCTTCTGTGCGGCATTATTGCAACGAGCTAGCCACAGGTTGGCGCGCGGCCGCTTCTTTGCCCGATCCCGTGACAGAGAAACGCCCCGCGAGCGGCGAGGGGTGACATGACGCTCACGCTCTACAACACGCTGACGCGGCGCAAGGAGCCGTTCCGGCCGATCGATCCCGGCAACGTGCGCATGTACGTGTGCGGGCCCACGGTCTACGATTTCGCCCACATTGGCAACGCACGGCCCGTCATCGTATTCGACGTGCTGTTCCGGCTGTTGCGCCACATCTACGGGGCGGATCACGTCACCTATGTGCGCAACATCACCGACGTCGACGACAAGATCAACAGGCGCGCGGCCGAGGAGCACCCCGACCTGCCGCTGAACGAGGCCATCCGCCGCGTCACGGAGAAGACCGAGCGGCAGTTCCACGAGGACATCGCCGCCCTCGGGGTGCTGGAGCCCACGTTCGAGCCGCGCGCCACCGAGTTCATCCGCCGCCCCGAGGCCCGCGAGGACATGGTGCGGCTGATCGAGACGCTGATCGCCAAGGGCCACGCCTACGTCGCCGAGGAGCACGTGCTGTTCGATGTGGGCTCGATGGCCGACTACGGCCGGCTCGCCAACCGCAGCCTCGAGGAGATGGAGGCGGGTGCCCGCGTGGATGTGGCGCCCTACAAGAAGGGGCCGATGGACTTCGT
>DASRDL010000115.1:0-4317 GCA_035652635.1 Hyphomicrobiaceae bacterium
CAGGAGCTGATCGTCAAGGACAAGGTGAGCGTCATCGCCGGCTTCGGCGTCACCCCGGCGGCGCTCGCCGCGGCGCCGCTCGCTACCGAGGCCAAGGTGGTCGAGCTGGTGATGGCCGCCGGAACCTCCATCATAACCGAGCGGTCGCCCTATATAGTGCGCACCAGCTTCACGCTTCCCCAGTCGTCGGTCATCATTGCCGACTGGGCGGCCAAGAACGGCATCAAGAAGGTGGTGAGCATCGTCTCCGACTACGCTCCGGGTGCCGACGCCGAGAAATCTTTCACCGAGCGCTTCCAGGCTGCCGGCGGCGCGGTCGCCGAGGCGATCAAGGTGCCGCTCGCCAATCCGGATTTCGCGCCGTTCCTGCAACGCGCCGCCGACGCCAAGCCCGACGCCATCTTTGTATTCGTTCCATCCGGGCAGGGCGGCACCTTCATGAAGCAGTATGCCGAGCGCGGGCTGGACAAGGCCGGCATAAAGATCATCGGCCCGGGGGATGTGACCGATGACGACCTGCTGCCGAACATGGGCGATGCCGTGCTGGGCGCCGTCACCGCGCACCTCTATTCGGCCGATCACCCCTCGGCGAAGAACAAGGCCTATGTCGAGGCCTTCGAGAAGGCCAACAACTTCCGCCCGAACTTCATGTCCGTGGGCGGCTACGACGGCATGCACCTGATCTACGAGGCGCTGAAGAAGACCGGCGGAAAATCCGACGGCGACTCGCTGATCGCGGCCATGAAGGGTCTGGCCTGGGAAAGCCCCCGCGGTCCCATCTCCATCGACCCCGAAACGCGCGACATCGTGCAGAACATCTACATCCGCAAGGTGGAGAAGAAGAACGGCCAGCTCTACAACGTCGAGTTTGCCACCTTCGACGCCGTCAAGGACCCGGGCAAGATCAAGAAGTGACACCAGTTCGCGGCGCGCGCCGGCTTGCCGGTGGGCGCTGCTGGCGGCGTACGCATCATGCTGACGATACTGTTCGACGGGATCGCCTACGGCATGCTGCTGTTCGTGCTGGCGTGCGGGCTCGCCGTCACGCTGGGGTTGATGAACTTCGTCAACCTCGCTCACGGCGCTTTCGCCATGGCGGGCGGCTATTGCACGGTGCTCCTGGTCAACGGCTTGGGCGTGCCGTTTCTCGCCGCCCTGCCGCTCGCCTTCCTGTTCAGCGCGGTGCTGGGCCTCGTTCTGGAGCGCACGCTCTACGTCCACGTCTACGCCAAGAGCCACCTCGACCAGGTGCTGTTCACCATCGGCCTCGTGTTCATGTCGGTGGCCGCCGTCGACTACGTGGCGGGCTCGGCCCAGATGTTCGTGCGGCTGCCGTCCTGGCTCGAGGGCCAGTTCGACCTGGGCGGCATCGGCATCGGCCGCTACCGACTGCTGATCATCGCCGTGTGCGGCCTGCTCACGCTGGCGCTGCAGGGCGTGCTGTCGCACACCCGCTTCGGCAGCCGCCTGCGCGCCTCCGTCGACGACCGGCGCGTGGCGCAGGGCCTCGGCATCAACGTCGGCGGCGTGTTCGCCCTCACCTTCGCGGTCGGCTCCGGCCTCGCCGGCCTCGGCGGCGCCCTGGGGGCGGAAATCCTCGGCCTCGATCCGATCTTCCCGCTCAAGTACATGATCTATTTCCTGATCGTGGTGACGGTGGGCGGCACCTCCAGCATCACCGGCCCGTTCCTGGCCTCGCTGCTGCTCGGCATCGGCGACGTGGCCGGCAAATACTACGTGCCTACCCTCGGCGCCTTCGTCATCTACAGCATCATGATCGTCGTGCTGATCCTGCGCCCGCAGGGCCTGTTCGCGCGCGGGAGCGCCAGATGAGCCAGCGGCCGCTCGCCGCCGAGGTCGGCGCCCGGCTCGCCGGGCGTGCGCGCTGGCATCCGCTCGAGGTGGTCTTCTGGCTCGCCGCGCTCGCCTCCGTCTACCTGCTGCCCGGCCAGCACCTCATCCTGACCGAGATCGCCATCCTCGGCCTCTTCGCCCTCTCGCTCGATCTGATCCTGGGCTATGCCGGCATCGTCTCGCTGGGGCATGCCGCCTTCTTCGGCTTCGGCGCCTACGCGGCGGGGCTCCTCGCCAAGCACGCCATCATCACCGAGCCGCTCGCGGCTCTGCTCGCCTCGGGTGCCGCCGCCATGCTGCTCGGGCTCGCGACCAGCTTCCTCGTCCTGCGCGGCTCCGATCTCACCCGCATCATGGTCACGCTCGGCGTCGCCCTGGTGCTGCGCGAGCTCGCCAACCGCAACGCCTGGCTCACCGGCGGCGCGGACGGCCTGCAGGGCGTCGAGCTGGAGCCGCTGCTCGGGCTCTTCCGCTTCGACATGTTCGGCCACACCGCCTACTGCTATTCGCTCGCCGTGCTGTTCGTGCTGTTCGTGCTGGCCCGGCGCATCGTGCACTCCTCCTTCGGGCTGTCGCTCTTGTCGATCAAGGGCAACCCGCTGCGGGCGGCCGCGGTGGGCATTCCCGTCAACGCGCGGCTCGTCGCCGTCTACACCGTCGCCGCCGGCTACGCCGGCGTTGCCGGTGCTTTGCTCACCCAGACCACCGCCTTCGCCTCGCTGTCGGTGTTCGACTTCGACCGCTCCGCCGACCTTCTGCTCGTGCTCGTCATCGGCGGCGCCGGCTATCTCTACGGCGGCCTCATCGGCGCCGCTGGCTTCAAGCTCATGCAGGACCACCTCGCCTCGCTCACGCCGCAGTACTGGCAGTTCTGGATCGGCCTGATGCTGATCCTGCTCGTCCTGGTGGGCCGCGACCGCCTCACGTCGTGGACGCGGCCCCTGCGCGGGCTGATCCGGCGGCTCGACTGGCGGGGCGATGGCGGCCGAGCGCGGCTGCCGGCCGCCCGGAGCCGCTGATCCATGCCGCCCATCCTCGAAACGGTCGGCCTCGAGAAGACGTTCGGCGGCATCGTCGCCACCGATCACGTCTCGCTCGGCATCGAGAAGGGCGCGCGCCACGCGCTGATCGGCCCCAACGGTGCCGGCAAGACGACGCTCGTCAATCTGCTCACGGGTGTGCTCAAGCCGACCGCAGGGCGCATCCTGCTCGAGGGTCGCGACATAACCGCGCTCAAGCCGCACGCGCGCGTCCGGCTCGGCATCGCCCGCACCTTCCAGATCAACCAGCTGTTCGCCGAGCTCACCCCGATCGAGACCGTCACACTGGCGGTGTCGGAGCGGCTGGGCATCGGCGCGGACTGGCGACGTCTCGCCGGTAGCCGGCCGCAGCTCGTCGACGAGGTGGCCGCGATCCTGGAGAGCTTCCGCCTCGCCGACGTGATGGACACCCCCACCGCCATCCTGCCCTACGGCAAGCAGCGGCTCGTCGAGATCGCCGTGGCCGTGGCCTGCCGGCCGCGCGTGCTGCTGCTCGACGAGCCGGCCGCCGGCGTGCCGGAGGAGGAGCGGCATGCCATCCTCGATGCCGTGGCGGCGCTGCCCGAGGACGTGACGGTCCTGCTCATCGAGCACGACATGGACCTGGTGTTCCGGTTCGCCCGACGCATTTCCGTGCTCGTCAACGGCGCGCTGTTCGTCGAAGGCACGCCGGAGGCGATCCGGCGCGATGCGCGCGTGCGCGAGGTCTACCTCGGCGAGGCCGAGCATGCCTGAGCTGCTCGAGGTGGAGGCGCTCAGTGCCGGCTACGGCGATGCCGTCGTCATCTCCGACATCGGCTTCTCGCTCGCCGACGGCCAGTCGATGGCGCTGCTCGGCCGCAACGGCACGGGCAAGACGACGCTGATCAACTCGCTCCTCGGTCTCACCACGTACAGGTCGGGCAGCATCCGCCTCGACGGCCGCGACATCACGCGCGAGCGGCCAGAGCGGCGGGTGGCGGCCGGGATCGGCTGGGCGCCGCAGGAGCGCGGCATCTTCCGCTCGCTCACGGTGGAGGAGAACCTCACCGCCGTCGCCCGGTCGGGGGCATGGACCTTGGAGCGCGTATTCGCCATGTTCCCGCGGCTCGCCGAGAGGCGCGGCAATCTCGGCAGCCAGCTGTCGGGCGGCGAGCAGCAGATGCTGGCGATCGGCCGCGCCCTCATCGTCAATCCGCGCATTTTGCTGCTCGACGAGCCGCTGGAGGGGCTGGCGCCGATCATCGTCGAGGAGCTGCTGGCCGTGCTCGCCAGGGTCATCCGCAACGAGGGCCTTTCCGCGATCGTGGTGGAGCAGAAGGCGCGCAAAATCTTGAGCTTCACCGACCGCGCCGTCATCCTCGACCGCGGGCGCATCGTGTTTGCGGGCGACAGTGCTACGCTGGCCAACGACGCGGCGCGGCTCGAGACCCACCTCGGCGTC
>DASRDL010000116.1:0-6113 GCA_035652635.1 Hyphomicrobiaceae bacterium
GCGCCTGCTCAGCGAGCGCACCGGCGACGGCTACGTGTTCCGCACCGACCTGCGCCTGCGCCCCGATCCCGGCGCCACTCCGCTCGCCATCTCCACCGACTCCGCCCTCGTCTACTACGAGAGCTTCGGCCAGAACTGGGAGCGCGCGGCGCTCATCAAGGCCCGCCCTGTCGCCGGCGACCTCGGCGCCGGCGCCGCCGTGCTCGCCGATCTCGCCCCCTACATCTGGCGCAAGTACCTCGACTTCGCGGCCATCGCCGACATTCACGCCATGAAGCGCCAGATCCATGCCTTCCACGGCTTCGGCACCATCGGCGTGGCCGGCCACAACATCAAGCTCGGCCGCGGCGGCATCCGCGAGATCGAGTTCTTCGTGCAGACCCAGCAGCTGATCGCCGGCGGCCGGCAGCTGTCCTTGCGCGTCTCCGACACGCTCACCGCGCTCGCCCGGCTCGAGGAGCGCGGCTGGATCTCGGCCGCGGCGCATCGGGAGATGGCCGAGGCCTACCGCTTCCTGCGCACCGTCGAGCACCGCCTGCAGATGATCGCCGACGAGCAGACCCAGACGCTGCCCGAGGATGCGCACAAGCTCGCGGGGCTCGCCCGGTTCTGCGGCTTTGCCGATGTCGGCGCCTTCGCCTCCCGCCTCAAGTCCGAGCTGGAGCGCGTGCAGGGCCACTATGTTCGCCTGTTCGAGCACAGCCCGGCCCTGACCACCGGCGGCGCCAACATGGTGTTCGCCGGCGAGGCCGATGACCCCGCGACCGTGGAGGCGCTCACCCGCATGGGCTATACCCGCGCCTCGGAGATCATCGCCCTGGTGCGCGGTTGGCACCACGGGCGCTACCCCGCCGTGCGCAGCCCGCGTGCCCGCGAGCTGCTCACCGAGGTGCAGCCCGTGCTGGTCGAGGCGCTGGCGCGCACCGCCAGCCCCGACCTCGCCCTCATAAGCTTCGACCGCTTCCTGTCCGAGCTGCCGTCGGGGGTGCAGCTCTTCTCCCTGCTCAAGCAGAGGCCGGCGCTGCTCGAGCTGATCGCCGCCATCATGGGCACGGCACCCAGGCTCGCGCGCATCCTGAGCAAGCGCCGGCGCGTGCTCGATGCTGTGCTCGATCCGGGTTTTTTCGGCAGCCTGCCCGACCGGGCGCAGCTCGATGCGATCGTGGCCGCCGAGCTCGCCGGCGCGCGCGATTTCCAGGACGTGCTCGACCGCGCCCGCCTCATTGCCGGCGAGCAGCAGTTCCTGATCGGCGTGCGCGTGCTGACCGGCACCATCGGCGCGGCGCAGGCAGGCGGCGCCTATGCGCTGCTTGCCGAGTGCATGATCGCCGCCATGCAGGCCGCGGTCGAGAAGGAGATGCTGCGCTCCCACGGACAGGTGCCGGGCGGGGCGGCCTGCGTCGTGGCCATGGGCAAGCTGGGGGGCCGCGAGATGACGGCGGCCTCCGACCTCGACCTCATCGTCGTCTACGACTTCGACGAGGCCTCCACCCTCTCGAGCGGGGTCAAGCCGCTGGCGCCGATCCAATACTACACGCGGCTCACCCAGCGCCTCATCTCTGCCTTCACCTCCCCCACCGCGGAGGGCATCCTCTATCCCGTCGACATGCGGCTGCGGCCGTCGGGTCAGAAGGGGCCCGTCGCCACCCAGCTGTCGAGCTTCATCCATTATCAGGAGAGTGAGGCCTGGACCTGGGAGCATCTGGCGCTCACGCGCGCGCGCGTCGTCTCCGGCCCGCCGGCGCTCAGGGCGAAAGTGGAGAATGCCATCCGCCACGTGCTGCTCGCGCCGCGCGACCGGGCCAAGACGGCGGCGGATGTGCGCGACATGCGCCGGCGCATCGAGAAGGAGAAGGGCACCGACGATCCCTGGGAGCTCAAGCAGGTGCGCGGCGGGCTCGTGGACCTCGAGTTCATCGCCCAGTATCTGCAACTCGTGCACGGTCACGCCCATCCCGAGGTGCTGAGCCAGACCACCGTGACGGCGCTCGCGAGCCTGGGGCAGGCGGGGCTCATCGACCCGTCCGCCGCCGACGTCCTGCTGCCTGCCGCCCGGCTCCTCAACAACCTTACCCAGGTCCTGCGCCTGTGCGTGGACGGGCCGTTCGAGCCGGCCAAAGCCACCGACGGCCTCAAGGCGCTGCTGGCGCGTGCCGGCGAGGCCCCGGATTTCCGGCACCTGGAAGCCGATCTCGTCGCCAGGGAGGCGGAGGTGGCGGCCCTTTTCGATCGGTTAGTGGTTTGAAACCACCCTTGCGGCGAAGGTCCGATGCCCGACGGAAAGGCCGGCCTCTGGGCGTTAGTGAGGCCAAGAGAACACAAGTCCGCCCCAGGAGGTGGCCAGGCATGTCCAGGAAGGTCCTCGTGATCGCCGGTGTTCTGCTGGCGGCCGGCAGCATCGCCGCCGTCTCGGCGCCGCTCTTCCGTGGCGGGCACATGCGCCACGGTGCCCTGTTCGGCGACTTCGCCGAAGGCGGCTACGGCCTTGCCGCGCACCCCGTCCGCCTCGGCGAACGGCTCAAGGCCATGGATGCCGACAAGGACGGCACCATCACGCTCGAGGAGTTCCTCGCCCGCCGCGATCCGGCCTTCGCCCGCTTCGACAAGAACAAGGACGGGGTGATCGACCGCGCCGAGTTCGACGCCGCCGCCAAGGAGAGCACCGATTACTGGACCAGGCGCTTCCTGAAGCGCTTCGACGCCGACAAGGACGGCAAGGTCAGCAAGGAGGAGTTCGCGCGCTTTGCCCGCGAGCGCTTCGCCTGGCGCGACCTCGACGACGACGGCCGCATCGGCCTCGAGGACATGCCGCCCGGCGTGCGCGACCGCATCGGCCGGTGGCTGCGCCGCGGGCAGGACGATGCTGGCAAGGATGCCAAGGACGGCGCCGCCGCCAAGGAGGCGCAGGAGCGCCGGCCCTTCACGCTGGAGCGGCTGCTGGGCCGCGTCGACCGTCGCTTCACCCGCCTCGACCGCAACGGCGACGGCTTCATCGATGCCGCCGACCTCGAGGCCAGCGTGGCCGAGCGCAACGCCTATGCCGCCCGCCGCTTCTTCAAGCGCTTCGATGCCGACGGCGACGGCAAGGTGACGCGCGCCGAGTTCGATCGCCGGGCCGGGCAGCGGTTCGCCGACCTCGACCTCGACGGCGACGGCAAGATCACGGAGGCCGACTTGCCGCCGATGATGCGCGGGCGCGGCCTGTTGCGCTAGGCTTCGGGAATTGTTGGGAGGATCCTGATCGCGAGATTGACCGGTGTTGGCGCGCAAGAGCGGGTCCGGACCGATCCCCAGGTCCGGCGCCGAGGAGGAGGGAGACGAGACCGAGCTGCTCGCGCGCGTCGCGGCGGGCGAGGAGGAGGCGTTTCGCGGCCTCGTCGACCGCCATCTGACGAGCGTGCTGGCAATCGCCAGGCGCATGCTGCGCGACGACGCGGAAGCCGAGGACGTGGCCCAGGAGACGATGTTGCGGCTGTGGCGCAATGCGGCGGGGCTCGAGCTCGGACCCCACGGTGTGCGGCCCTGGCTCAGGCGCGTCGCCTCCAACCTGTGCATCGACCGCGTGCGTGCCAGGCGCAACACGCTCGTGGTGGAGGAGGTGCCGGAGGAGAGCGAGCCGGCGGGGCAGGCGCGGCACATGGCCGAGCGCGAGCTCGGCGCCCGCGTCGATGCCGCGCTGCAGGCCCTGCCCGAGCGGCAGCGGCTGGCAATCACCCTCTTCCATTACGAGGGCATGAGCCAGGTCGAGGTCGGCGAGGTGCTCGGCGTGTCGGACGAGGCGGTGGAATCGCTGCTGGCGCGCGCACGCCGCTCGCTGAAGGCGGCGCTGAGAGAGGAATGGCGGGGGCTGATGCCGGAGGGCGAGCCATGAGTGTGGCCATGAGCCCGGCACGGCAGGAAGGACTGAAGGTGCCAAGATGAGCAATGCGAGCAACTCCATGACGATGGCCGAGTTCGAGCGGCTGCTCGACGTCTACGGCAGTGATCGCACGCGCTGGCCGGCCGAGGCGCGCGCCGGCGCCGGCCAGCTCGTGGCGCGCGACCGGGCGGCGCGGCGGCTGCTGGCCGAGGCCGAGGCCCTCGACCGCGCGCTCGACCGCGCGCCGCTGCCTTCGCTTGCCCGGGAGGCGGCGCTGGCCGACCGCATCGTCGCCGCGGCGCGTCGCTCACCGCGCATGGTACCGGCCGCCACGGCCGAGCCGCCGAGACATGCCGGCCGCACAGCGGCGGACAACGTAGTGGCGTTGCCGGTTGTGGCCGCGCGCCGGCCATGGAGCTCGCGCGCGGCGATGGGGGGCGTGGCCGGGGCGCTGGCCGCCTCGCTGGCGCTCGGTGTGTTCCTCGGCCTTTCCAGCCTCTCGCAGGGCGTGGTGCCGGCGATCGAGCAGGCGACCGGCCTGTCGCTCGGCGGCGGCCGCGTCGCCGCGCTGCAGGTCGATCTGCTCGATGAGGACCTGCTATGACGGATGCCGGCGAGAGCGCAGTGCGAAGCTTCAGGCGGACGCCGCGCTGGGTCTTGGGGCTCATGTTCGTCTCGCTCGCCCTCAATCTGGTGGTCGTCGGCGCCATTGCCGGTGCCGCCTGGCGCTTCCGCGGGCCGCCGCCGTGGGCCAACGCCGTCACGCCCAATCTCCTGGGCTATGCCAGCACGCTGGCGCCCGAGCGTCGCCGCGAGCTGTGGCAGCTGATCGCCGAGGAGCGCCAGCACGTGCGCCCGTTCCGGCGCGAGGTGCGCGCCGCGCGCGAAAAGACCATCGAGGCCCTGGTGGCCGAGCCGTTCGACCGGGAGACCTTCCTCGCCGCCCAGGCGCGCCAGGCCGAGACGGAGAACCGCGCGCGCGCCGCCGTGCAGCAGCTCTACGTCAAGATCGCCGAGCAGCTTACGCCCGAGGAGCGGCGCGCCTTCCCGCACTGGCGTGAGCGCCGGCGCCATCCGGGCGGCAACCTGCTCGACGAGCCCGATCACCAGGCAGGCGAGCCGTCGTCGTCGAAGTGAGCGGCGCTCTCAGCCTCTCGCCGGAAACACCACCAGGGCCGACCACGAGCCGTCGCCGCCCGCCGAGCAGGCGAGGCTCGCACCTTGCACCTCCAGGAGCAGGCGGGCGAGGATGACGCGCAGCCGCGAACGGGGGTCGTGAGAAAGGGGCTCGGACCCCTCGCGAAGCCCGTCGCAGCCCGCGCCCGCGGTGGTGGCGGGCGCTCTGGCCCCCTGTCTCCCCTCCACCTTGATCTCCAGGCAGCGCCGGCCGGCCCTGCGCGCGCCGGTCACGACGATGGTGCCGGCAGCGGGCGCATGCTCCAGCGCCTCGCGCAGAAGGTGCTCCACCGCCTGCACGGTCGGACGGCGCTCGGCGGTGATGTCGCACGTGGAGCAGGTATTGAGGGCGAGGCTCGCCCGCGGCGGCTCGGCCGCGGCTCCCACCGCGCGCCAGGCCTCGCGCACCAGCGCCGCGGCCATCATGCGCTCGCGCCTGGCGCCGCCGCGGTCGGTCATCAGGGCGGTCATCGCCTCGGTGACGGCCAGCGCCTCCTCGGAGGAGCGCAGCAGCCGCCCGCCGCTGTCGGAGATGTGGCGCGCGTATTCCTGGTAGCGGGCATTGCCGAGCGGCCCATGCAACTCGCGCAGCATCACCTCCGAGAAGCCGATGACGGCGTTGAGGGGTGTGCGCAGCTCGTGGCTCATCTGCGCCATCAGCTCGCGCAGGCCCGCGGCCGGCGGTGCGTGCATCTCGTCCTGCGGGCTATCGGCAGGTCCCGGCTCCTGGCGGGCGAGGGTGAGCAGCGCCACCCCTGCACCGGTTGCCATCAGGAAGGCCAGGTGCCAGCTGGGGAGCCCGGCTGCAAGGGCCCCCGGTGCCGAGCCCGGCGCATGCCAGGCGGTCGTCAGCAGGATGACGAGCCCGGCCAGATAGGCCATGGCGGCCATCCTGGCGAGCCGCGACCCGCTGTCTGCGCCGATCAGATCTTCCCCTCCGCGCCAGCCCATGGCTGGAGTCCCCGGCGGATGGGGTGACGTGCCCTGCGTCATCCCTGGCCCCCCACGACCCGAATTGTAGCGAAATCAGTGCTGCCCACCCGATCCGACGGCTGAACGAGCGCGCCGAATCACGTTG
>DASRDL010000117.1:0-12607 GCA_035652635.1 Hyphomicrobiaceae bacterium
CGGCCGCCACTCGTAGACGGTGATGCGCACCTTGTCCTGGGCCGACAGCCGATAGGTGTTGTCGCTGCCGCTGGCGAGGCTGCTGTTCCTGGGTGCGGCCAGGATGGCGATGACGGCGATCAGCACTGCGAGCTGCAGCCAGAGCCCGCCCTTCACGAGCCGCATCCTCGCAAACGACCAGGCGCCGGCGAGACCGTGCGCGCGCCGCTGGCTTCGATCAGGTCGGCGTCCGCTCGCGCCGCGCCGCGTATACCTCGCCATGCTCATGGGATCCCTCAGGTATTTGTTGCCGCAACCGATCGAGCAAAAGCGATGCCGGACCGGGGCCCGACCCGCATCGGCGATGGTAGTGGCCGCCCGCACCGGTGAGACCCTGCCAATTGGACGATTGGGCATTGTCCTCGGGCTCGAGGCTCGACCATCCGGCGCAGACGGGGGCACTCCCAGATCATCCCGAAGGCTTAGGCCCATCACCTTTCGGGGGATGGCGGCGGCGGCTTTGCCGCCCGCTTAGCCCAATGCTCTCGTTGATGCGGCGCACAGCGGCGTGCAGCGTGGCGACGGGCGAAGGGGGCCCGCCTGCTGCCGGCCTGGGCCGGCCACGGGAGGACGGCATGGCGCACACGACTATCGAGCTGCGATCTGAGATCGCCGGCGAGGGCTCCGCCGGCGCGCGCCTTGCGCCCGGCCCGGCGGCATCGCCCCGCAATCCCGCCACCGACCTGCGCATCGCGCTCGTTCACGACTGGTGCCCGGCTTTTCGCGGCGGCGAGCGGGTGCTGTCCGCCTTCACGCGCATATTCGGGCAGCAGGACGTCTTCACGCTGTTCGACTTCCTGCCCGAGGAGATCAAGGCGGAATTCTTCCCCGGCGTGCGCTTTCACACCTCGGTCGCCGACCGGCTGCCTCTGGTCGAGCGCTACTATCGGGCGCTGTTCTTTGCGTGTCCGTTCCTGATCGAGCAGTTCGACGTCACCGACTATGACGCCGTCATCTCGTCCTCGGCAGCGTTCGCGCGCGGCGTGCTCACTCGACCCGACCAGCCGCACCTGTGCTACGTGCACAGCCCCGTCCGCTACGCCTGGGACGAGCAGTTTTCCTATCTGTCGCAAGGTGGCCTCGGCTGGGGACCGAAGGGGCTCCTGTTTCGCCACATGCTGCACAAGCTCAGGCAGTGGGACGTGCGTACCGCACACGGCCCCGACCTCATGCTCGCCAACTCGAGCTACATCCGCCAGCGCATCCGCCGCATCTACGGCCGCGACGCCGATGTGGTGTTCCCGCCGGTCGAGGTGGACGAGATCCCGTTCTTCGCCAAGAAGGACGACTATTACGTCACCGCCTCCTTCCTTGCTCCCTACAAGCGCACCGATTTGGTGGTGGAGGCGTTCAATGCCATGCCGCAGCGGCGATTGCTGGTGGTCGGCGAGGGACCGCAGCTTTCGCGGCTCAGGAGCATGGCGGGGCCCAACGTGGAAGTGGCCGGCCATCTGCCGCGCTCCCGCTTCATCGCCGCCATGGGCGCCGCCAAGGCCATGGTCTTCGCCGGTTGCGAGGACTTCGGCATCACGCTCGCCGAGGCGCAGGCCTGCGGAACGCCACTCGTCGCCTTCGCCAGAGGCGGGGCGTGCGACATCGTCCGGCCGCTCGGCGAGACCGACAGGCCCACCGGCCTCCTGTTCCCGCGCCAGACCGCTGCTGCCATCAAGGATGCGGTGGAGCACTTCGAGACGAGCCAGCGTGCCATAGCTCCTGCCGCCTGCCGGCAGAACGCCAAGCGTTTCTCCGTCGATCGCTTCGAGCGCGAGATCGAGGACGCACTCGCGCGCACGCTCGCCATGCACTCCGGCCGCGCCAGGGCCTCGGTCTCTTCCCGCTGAGGCGTGGGAGAAGGGCTCGCAGACTTCACGCTTCATTAACCAAGATGCGGCTCTTTGGCAGCGTCATGCCAACAGTCGAGGGACCCGTCATGACCACCCTGGAGCAAGCACTGGCGCGCATTCTCGAGCTGATCGAGACGGCGCGAGCTGCCGGCAACTCGCTGGCGCTGTCCGCGCTCAACGAACGCAAGCAGGCGATCTGCGCTGCCCTGGCGGCGCCGGAGCAGTTCTGAATCGACCGGCGGCGGCACCGACGGGCTCCACATCCCGACACTTGTCTCGCGTGGAGGATGCTGCCCGGCATTCCTTGAGCGAGGCGACACATGCGCTCCAGCCTGGGCACGGACCCTGCGGCCTCTCCCGACGGCAAGATCAGGTCCGCTCGCGAGGCAGCGGGCCTGATCCGGTCCGGCGACACGGTCGCCACCGGCGGCTTCGTCGGCATCGGCTTCCCCGAGGCGATCGCCGTCGCGCTCGAGGAGCGCTTTCTCGACGGCGCCAGGGCGGGCCAGGCTGAACCCCGCGGGCTCACGCTCGTCTATGCCGCCGGCCAGGGCGACGGCAAGGAGCGCGGCCTCAACCACTTTGCGCACCGCGGGCTCGTCGCGCGCGTGATCGGCGGCCATTGGGGCCTGGTGCCGAAGCTGCAGGCGCTGGCGGTGGCGGGCGAGATCGAGGCCTACAACCTGCCGCAGGGCGTCATCACCCACCTCTACCGCGACATCGCCGCCGGCAAGCCGGGCCACCTCACCCGTATCGGTCTCGACACCTTCGCCGACCCGCGCCACGGCGGCGGCAAGCTCAACGCCCGCACCACCGCCGACCTCGTCAGCCTGATGGCCGTCGACGGCGAGGACTATCTCTTCTACCGCGCCTTTCCGATCAACGTCGCCATCGTGCGCGGCACCACCGCCGATCCCGACGGCAACGTCACCATGGAGCGCGAGGCGCTGACGCTGGAGGCCCTGTCGATCGCCATGGCGGCGCACAACTCGGGCGGCCGCGTCATCGTCCAGGTCGAGCGCATCGCCGAGCGCGGCAGCCTCAACCCGCGGCAGGTGAAGATCCCCGGCATCCTGGTCGACTGCGTGGTGGTGGCCGAGCGCGCGGAAGACCACATGCAGACGTTCGCCACTCCCTACTCGGCGGCCTTCGCCGGCGAGATGCGCGTGCCGATGAGCACGCTGCGCCCTCTGCCCATGGACGAGCGCAAGATCATCGCCCGCCGCGCGGCGCTGGAGCTCGAGGCCAATACCGTGGTCAATCTCGGCATCGGCATGCCGGAAGGCATCGCCGCCGTGGCCGCCGAGGAGCGCATAACCGACCTCGTCACCATGACGGCCGAGCCCGGCGTGATCGGCGGCGTGCCCGCCTCCGGCCTCGACTTCGGCGCCGCCACCAACGCCCAGGCCATCATCGACCAGCCCTACCAGTTCGACTTCTACGACGGCGGCGGGCTCGACTGCGCCTTCCTCGGCCTCGCCCAGGTCGACCGGATGGGCAACCTCAACGTGTCGCGCTTCGGCCCGCGGCTCGCCGGTGCCGGCGGCTTCATCAACATCAGCCAGAGCGCCAAGGCGGTCGTGTTCGTCGGCACCTTCACCGCCGGTGCGCTCCAGGTCGTGGCGGGCGACGGCCGGCTCGCCATCGCCCGCGAGGGCAACGTGCGCAAGTTCGTGGGCGAGGTCGAGCACCGCACCTTCTCGGGCGAATACGCCCTCAGGCGCGGCCAGTCCGTGCTCTACGTCACCGAGCGGTGCGTCCTTCGCCTGACGCCGCAGGGCCTCGAGCTCACCGAGGTGGCGCCGGGCATCGACGTCGGCCGCGACATCCTCGCCCACATGGACTTCGAGCCGATCATCAGGCAGCCCAAGCCCATGGACGAGCGCATCTTTGCCGCCCCGCTCATGGGCCTGCGCGAGGACATGCTGGCAATGCCGCTGGAGCAGCGCTTCAGCTACAACCCGATGCTCAGGATGCTCTTCATCGACTTCCGCCGGCTCACCATCCGCAGCGAGGCCGATATCGCGCGCATCAGGGCCGAGGTGGAGCGGCGCGTGCTGCCGCTCGGGCACAAGGTCTACGCTATCGTCAACTACCGCGACTGCCGCATCGCCCCAGCGGTGCTCGACAGCTACCATCGCATGCTGGAGGCGCTGGAGGAGACCTGCTACCTGGGGGTCACGCGCTACGGCCTGTCGGGCGTGCCGCAAGAGCAGCGCGAGGGCCCCCTGTCACCGGCGGGCCTGGTGCGGGCTTTCGCCGGCGCCTGAGCGGCCGCCGACGCGGCAGACGGGCTGAGACCCGGGGCCCAGTGTATCCCGAAATCAGGCTGCGGGCACCAGCGGCTGGCCCGCTGTGGTGGCTTTGGCCAGCGCGGTGGCGGCGACATAGTCGGGCTTGCCGCTGCCGAGCAGCGGCAGGGAGCCGACGGTGAGCACCTCGGCCGGAACCATCAGCTCGGCGGCGCCGCGCGCCCTGGCGTGCCGCACCAGCGCCTCGCGCTTGAGGTTCGCGTCGGTGGTCACGAGCACCAGCCGCTCGCCCTTGCGCTGATCGGGCAGCGACACCACCACCAGCGCCGAGCCGGGGAAGGCCTCCGACGCCAGCGCCTCCACCGCCGCCAGCGACACCATCTCGCCGCCGATCTTGGCGAAGCGCTTGGCACGGCCCTTGATGGTGATGAAGCCCTGCGCATCGATGGCGACGATGTCGCCGGTGTCGTGCCAGCCGTCGACGGGTGCCTCCAGCACGCCGGGGTTCTCGGCGCGGTAGTAGCCGAGCATCACGTTGGGGCCCTCGACATAGAGGCGCCCGCCCTCGGTGATGCCGGCCACCGGCTCGAGCCGCGCCCGCATCAAGGGCGAGAGGCGTCCGACCGTGCCCGGACGGTTGGCGATCGGCGTGTTCATGGCCAGCACCGGCGCCGTCTCGGTGACGCCGTAGCCCTCCAGAATGCGCACGCCGAAGCGATCCATGTAGGTCTGCCGCGTTGCCTCCTTCACCGCCTCCGCGCCGGCGACGATCAGGCGCACGCTGCGGAAGTCGTAAGGGTGGGCGGCACGCGCGTAGCCGCGCAGGAAGGTGTCGGTGCCGAACAGGATGGTGGCGCAGGTGTCGTAGACGAGCTCCGGCACGATGCGGTAGTGCAGCGGCGAGGGATAGAGATAGACCGGCACGCCGCCCAGGAGCGGCATCATCAGCCCGCCCGTCAGCCCGAACGAGTGGAACACGGGCAGCACGTTGAACACCAGGTCCTCGCCGTTGGCGGCGAGCCGCGACAGGCACTGCGCCGAGTTGGCGAGGATGTTGCGGTGGGAGAGCACGACGCCCTTGGGCACGCCCTCCGAGCCCGAGGTGAAGAGGATCACGGCAGGATCGGTGGGCCGGCGCTCGACGCGCGGCCGCGATCCGGCCAGGATGCCCTTGACCTTGTCGGCGAAGCCGATGCCGGCGCGCACGTCCTCGAGGTAGACGATCGTCACGTCCTTGCCGATCTCGGCCACCAGCGGGCTGAGCCGCGACTTCTCGACGAAGGCACGCGAGCTCAGGATCACCCGCACGTCGGCGGCGCGGCAGGCGGCCTTGATGTTGGCGGCGCCGCTCGTGAAGTTGATCATGGCCGGCACCCGGCCGATCGCCTGCAGTGCGAAAAAGGCCACCGCCACGCCGGCCGAGTTGGGCAGCATCAGGCCGACGGCGGCGCCGGGCGGCGCCAACGTCTCGATCTTGGCGCCGAGCACCTGCGCGCCGAGGATCAGCTTGGCGTAGCCCAGCCTGCTGCCCAGCGGATCGCTGAGCGCGGGCTTGCCGGTGTCGCGCGTGCGGCGCGCCCGGGCGAGCGCCGAGAACAGGGTCTGGTCGATCGGTGCCGTCTCCACCGCCGCATCGACCATGATGTCCTGCAGCGCCAGGCCCGCGGCCTGCCGGCGTGCCTTGCCCTTGAGGGCCGCGTCGACGGTGAGCTTGCGCGGCGGCAGGAACGTCACCTTGAATCTGGGGAACAGCACCTTCTTCGTCTGCGTACGCCGCAGGTAGCCGAAAGGCGAGCGCTCGGGCCCCTCGATGCGCACCGGCACGAGCCAGGCGTCCGCCTTGTCGACGATCATGGCGGTGCCGTCGTAGGCCTTCATCAGCCCGCCTGTCACCGTGATGCGGCCCTCGGGGAAGATGACGACCGTGTCACCACCTTTCACGGCATTGACGAGCGCGCGGGCTGCGAGCGGCTTGGTCGGCTCGAGCAGGTGCGCGTTGATGACCTTGAGGAACGGCTTCACCCACCAGGCCTGCGCGATCTGGTTGTTGACGGCGAAGCCGGCCTGCTTCGGCAGAATCGTGTGCAGGAGGGGCCCGTCGAGCAGGCTCACGTGGTTGGGCGCAATGACGACGCGCTGGCCCGGGCCCGGAATGTTATCGAGGCCCACTACCTCCAACCTAAAAAAAAACTGGAACACCGCGCGGCCGGCGTCCCGCATCACCTCGGCCCCCCAGGCCCGGACGACAATTGCCACCACGGCGATGCTCATGACGCCGAGCACGGCGAACAGAAGCGGCACGCCGACGCCCGCCACCTGCAGCACCGCCACCACGCCGCCTGCGCCGACCATGTAGGCGGCGTTGAGCACGTTGACGGCGGCGATCACGCGCGCGCGCCGGTCGACCGGCGCCCACGCCTGCACCGCGGCGAACGACGGCACGATGAAGAGGCCGCCGGCGATAGCGAGCCCGCACAGGCCGGCGAGCAGGGCAAGCCCGGTGCCCGAGGCGATCAACGCCGCCGGGCCGATGGGTTGGGTCGTCGTCGTCAGCAGCGAGGCGACGGCGGCAATGGCGAGCGAAAAGGCGCCCATCAGCACGGCGCCGAGCGGAACGAGGCCCAGGTTGGGCTGGCCGTGGCTCGCCCGCGCCGCCAGCATCGAGCCCGCGGCGATGCCGACGGTGAACACTGCGAGGCAGGTCGTCACAACGCCCTCGGTGCCGCCGAGGATGGTCTTGACCAGCGTCGGCAGCAGCGACAGCGCCACGAAGCCGACGAGCCAGAACCAGGAGACGATGTGCCCGCCGCCCCACAGCTTCTTGTCGGCCCTGAGCTCGCGCAGCAGCGCGATCGTCGACGTCCAGGGGTTGCGGGTGATGGTCAGCTCGGGCGCCGCGGCGCCGGCCGACGGAATCGCGCGGGCGAACAGCCACGACGACACGGCCAGCGCCAGGATGACGCCGACCACGACCTCGGCGCTCTTGGCCTCGGCCACGGCGATACCGCCGGCGATCGTGCCGACGAGGATGGCGAGGAAGGTGGCACCCTCGACCAGCGCGTTGCCGGCCGGCAGCTCGGCGGTCTCGAGCTTCTCCGGCAGGATGCCGTACTTCACCGGGCCGAACAGGGCCGCGACGATGCCGAAGAGGCCCAGCGCCACGAACAGGATCGCCACCGAATGCAAAAAGAAGCCGAGCGCGGCGAGCGCTGCGATCGGGATCTCCGTCAGTCGGATGCGCTGCGCCACGTAGGCCTTGTCGAGCCGGTCGGCCAGCTCGCCGCCCAGCGCCGACAGGATGAAGAACGGCGCGATGAAGACGATCCCGGAGAGCGTGATCAGCGTGCCCGCGTGCTCGCCCCCCGCGGCGCCGGCGCCACCCAGCCCGAACAGGATCAGCATGCCGAGCGCGTTCTTGAGGAAGTTGTCGTTGAGCGCCGAGCACAGCTGACACCAGAACAGCGGCGCGAACCTGCGCGACGTCATCAGGCTCTTGAACATGGGCGTGCCCTGCCTCTCCCCTCGAGATGCTCGCAAGTTTCTCACGAAACTCTCAGCATCCTCTCAACGAATGATGGCGACTTAATGAACGACGTTCACACAAGGCTGGCCGGGCCGAATTTGTCTTGAATTGGCCCTGGGCGGTCGCAGATAACCAGGGCGGAGTGCAGGAAAAGGCAATGCAACGTCCGGTCGGCCAGCAGATCAGGATTATCGTCAACGGTGAGGCCGTCGAGACCTCGGCGGCGACGCTCGCCGAGCTCGTCGCCGCACAGGGCTTTGCCGAGACCACCGTGGCGACCGCGCTCAACGGCGACTTCGTGCCGAGACAGGCCCGCGCC
This sequence comes from Hyphomicrobiaceae bacterium, assembly GCA_035652635.1. Classification (GTDB taxonomy): domain Bacteria; phylum Pseudomonadota; class Alphaproteobacteria; order Rhizobiales; family Hyphomicrobiaceae; genus AWTP1-13. The sequence goes on from DASRDL010000117.1 coordinate 7,978, forward strand.
GCAGCCAAGCTCGCGGCCGACGACAACGTCGAGATCGTCGCCCCGCGCCAGGGCGGCTAGGTCGGCGCCCGAGAACCTGGCTGGAAATCGCCGGAGCGGCTCGCGCGGCGGCAACGAGCGCGGCCATGACATGAGGAATTGGCGGCTGCCAGCAATGCGCCGGCGGCGTTGGCAAAGGGGCGGAAGCCTGCTTATCTGGCTCGACCGAACCGGCCGGTGCGGCTGAGCCCAGCCGGCCAGCGATTGGGACCAAGCAAAATGAACGCGATCGAGCCCAGGCTCGGCAGAACGCAGCCGTTGACGCTCTACGGCACCGAGGTGCCCTCGCGGCTGCTGCTCGGCACGGCCCGCTATCCCTCCCCGCAGGTCATGAGCGACGCGGTCAAGGCGGCGCGCGCCGGCGTGCTCACCGTGTCGGTGCGGCGCGAGGCGGCGCGCGCCAACACGGGCGCGCGCTTCTTCGAGCTCATCAAGTCGCTCGGCGTGCGCGTGATGCCCAACACCGCCGGCTGCCGCAGCCCGAAGGAAGCCGTCACCACGGCGCAGATGGCGCGCGAGCTGTTCGGCACCGACTGGATCAAGCTCGAGGTGATCGGCAACGACGACACCCTGCAGCCGGACCTGTTCGGGCTGGTGGAGGCGGCGGCAGCGCTCACCAAGGACGGCTTCAAGGTGTTTCCCTACACCACCGAGGACCTGGTCGCCGCCGAGCGGTTGCTGGGTGCCGGCTGCGAGGTATTGATGCCGTGGGGCGCGCCGATCGGCACCGGGCGCGGCCTCGCCAATCCCTACGCGCTGAAATCGCTCAGGCAGTATTTCCCCGACGTGCCGCTGATCGTCGACGCCGGCATCGGCGCGCCCTCGCACGCGGCGCAGGCGATGGAGATGGGCTTCGATGCGGTGCTGCTCAACACCGCCGTCGCCGCCGCCGCCGATCCGGTGCGCATGGCCCGCGCCTTCGCCGGTGCCATCGAGGCCGGCCGCATCGCCTACGAGGCGGGGCTGATGGAGGTGCGCGACATGGCGGCCCCGTCGACGCCGGTGGCGGGCACGCCCTTCTTCGACCTGGGCCGCAAGCCATGAGCGCGGCGGCTCGACGTCTCCACGAGGGCCTCGACGTCTTCTACCCCATCGTGCCGGACGTGAGCTGGCTCGCCCGTCTCGTGCCGCTCGGCGTCAAGACCGTGCAGCTGCGCCTCAAGGACGCTGCGCCCGAGCGCGTGCGCCGCGAGATCGCCGAGAGCCTCGCCCTCTGCGCCAGGCATGGCTGCCAGCTGATCGTCAACGACTACTGGCGCGAGGCGCTGGAGCTGGGCGCGGACTACATCCACCTGGGCCAGGAGGACCTTGCGGCGGCCGACGTGGCGGCGATCCACGCCAAGTCCGCGCGCCTCGGCATCAGCACCCACAGCGAGGAGGAGCTGGCCACCGCGCTCGCGGCCGGGCCCGCGTACGTGGCGCTGGGCCCCATCTACGAGACGCGCCTCAAGGTGATGAAATGGGCGCCGCAGGGGCTTTCTCGCGTCGCCGAGTGGAAGCGCCGCATCGGTACGCTGCCGCTCGTTGCCATCGGCGGCCTCACGCCGGAGCGGGCGGACGCCGTGCACGCTGCGGGGGCCGACAGCCTCGCCGTGATCACCGACTTCTTCACCCACCCGGACCCCGAGGCGCGCGTGCGCCAGTGGCTGGCCTGGGCCGCCGGTGCCAGGGCGCATGTGGGCAGCTAACGCCCCGGCGATCTCGCGCACCGGCCCGATTTCGAGGTCCACCGCCGCGGCGCGGGCTCCCGAGCAAGCCTGGTCGCTTAGTCGAGGAGGTCGATGTCCGGGTCGAGACGGATCGCGGCTGCCACCCAGATCGTTGGGCCCGACCTGAAGGGCAGCATCAACCGCCGGAAGCGGCTGCGCTTCCGGCCGTAGCCCGCCCAACAGCTGACGGCGTCGAGCTCGTCGCAGCCGGGCGAGAACTGATCGGCGACGTCGCGGTAGACGGGGGCACAGGCGCGCGCAGTGAAGCTCTCGCCGCTGCTCTCGAGACGTCCGTCGCGGGCCAGCCATCTGTTGACGTGGCCGGCGTGGTGTTCGCTGAAGCCTTCGACGGCGAAGCCGCCCGGAGTGAAGCGGCGATAGAGGATCCAGCGGTCGTTCAACAGCCGCCCGAGCACGCGCATTGCGTCCGGCCCCCGGAAGGTGTCGCGATGCTCGCGCCAGAACGCCAGGGCCTCGTCGAGGCGCTCGCTGGGGAACGCCGTGAGCGGAAGCGGGCGCCGGCACAGGTTGACCGCCCTGGCGCCGCCGTGCTGCTCGATCAGCGCCGACAGCCGTTCGCCCGCGGGCATCGCGCCCCTCAAGTACTCGTAATGCCATTCCCCGGTCGCGTACCACGACAGCAGGACGCGCTCCGGTCGGCTGGCGGCCAACCAGGCCATCAGCCGCGCATGCGCCGCCGCCGACACCAGGGACGGTCGCAGGCGGATGCGGACATGCCCCTCGCGTGCGAGCCACTCGACCAGCCCACGCTCCTTGACGGCCACGACCTCGTCGTCGCCGAGGTCGCCCGGCGGCAGGCTTTCCCCGGCGTGTCCGAGGTGGATGCTCCCCGTGTCATCGACGAGGTAAGAGGCAATAAAGCGCAACGCCACCCCCAGCCCATATCCCCCTGTTCCCTATGACGCGCGCCGTCGATGTGCAAGATGCCGTGCAGCCGAGCTGGAGTGCTCCGTCGTTCAGGCGCCGGAAGGGTCCGTCCGCGATTCCTCTACCCGTGCACCGCCATGAGCACAGCGACGATCAGCGCGACTGCGAGCGCGCCGAAGAGGGCCCGACTGGCCATCGACCTGTAGATCGCTATGCTCCGTGCGGGTTGCAGCGTCGCGTCCTCCTGAGACGCGGCACTCACACCACACCCGGCCCCCAGCGGACATTGATCGGCATCAAGCGGCAACGCCCACCGACCGGTGCTGCGACAACCGTCAGCCGCGCGACACTCCGGCGCCGCACACCGCCGAGGCCTGCAGGCCCGCGAGCGCGTCGTGGTTCCAGCACAAGCTCCGGGACGTGACCGGGGGCCAGATCAATCCTCGAAGGGATCCCTCACCAGAATGGTGTCGGCGCGCTCGGGGCTGGTTGAGAGCAGCGTCACCGGGCACTCGATCAGCTCCTCGATGTGGCGCACGTATTTCACGGCCTGGGCCGGGAGCTGGCCCCAGCTGCGCGCCCCGCGCGTCGACTGCGACCAGCCGGGGAGCGTCTCGTACACCGGCTTGACGCGCATTTGCGCATTGGTGCCGGCGGGCAGACTGTCGATGCGCGCTCCGTCGAGCTCGTAGCCGATGCACACCTTGATCTCGTCGAGACCGTCGAGCACGTCGAGCTTGGTGAGCGCGATGCCGTCGATTCCCGACACCTTGGTCACCTGGCGCACCAGGCAGGCATCGAACCAGCCGCAGCGGCGCTTGCGTCCGGTGTTGACGCCCCATTCCTGGCCGCGCTCGCCCAGGAGCTCGCCGATGCTGTCGGTGAGCTCGGTCGGGAACGGGCCCGAGCCGACGCGGGTGGTGTAGGCCTTGGCGAGACCCAGCACGTAGCTGATGGCGCCGGGGCCCATGCCGGAGCCGGTGGCGGCCTGCGCGGCAACCGTGTTTGAGGAGGTGACGAAGGGATACGTGCCGTGGTCGACATCGAGCAGCGCTCCTTGCGCACCCTCGAACAGGATACGTTTGCCGGCCCGCCGCTCGCGGTCGAGCAGGGACCAGACGTTGTCGACGTATGGGAGCAGCTTGGGCGCGATCTCGGTCAGCTCGCGCATCAGCGTGTCCTTGGCGATCTCGGTCTGCCCGAGCCCGCGTCTGAGCGCATTGTGGTGCACGAGCAGGCGGTCGACCTTGGGGCCCAGCGTGCCGAGGTTCTTGAGGTCCTGCGCGCGGATGGCGCGCCGTCCCGCCTTGTCCTCGTAGGCCGGACCGATGCCGCGACCGGTGGTGCCGATCCTCTGCTCGCCGGCGGCCGCCTCGCGCAGCTGGTCGAGCTCGCGATGCAGCGGCAAAATCAGCGTGGCGTTCTCCGCCACCTTGAGGCTCGACGGACCGATGGCGATGCCGCGCCGGCTCAGCGCCTCGATCTCGCCGGCGAGATGCCAGGGATCGAGCACCACGCCGTTGCCGATGACGCTGAGCTTGCCGGGACGCACGACGCCGGAGGGCAGCAGGGCGAGCTTGTAGGTCTCGTTGCCGATCACCAGCGTGTGGCCGGCATTGTGGCCGCCCTGGAAGCGCACCACGATGTCGGCGCGCTCCGACAGCCAGTCGACGATCTTGCCCTTGCCCTCGTCGCCCCACTGGGCGCCGATCACCACCACGTTCGCCATCTGTAGCCACTCGTATGCTGGAATTGGGGGCGCGAGCCTGCACCGGGCCCGGCGCCGCAGCCGTGTCTCTAAGCCTTATAGGCCCTGCGGGCGGCGATGGATACTCGGGGCGGGGGAAGGCGGGGCCGGGGGCTCAGGACCCCTGGCCGTAGGTAACCTTCTTGGCGGCCGGCCAGGTCACGCGGTAGCCGAACTCCAGCGCCTTCTCCTCGTCGGGCTTCACCTCCATCTCCCAGGCCAGCACGCCGCGCTTGTCGTCGAGATC
>DASRDL010000118.1:0-4100 GCA_035652635.1 Hyphomicrobiaceae bacterium
CGCGTGCCGCAGCGGCGGCCAGCTCGCGCATGCGCATCTGCATGCCGACCACCGGCAGCCAGAACGCGCCGGTGACGAGGTAGAGCAGCATCGAGACGACGATCCAGCCGTCCCACAGCGAGTAGCCGACCTTCCACACCAGCAGCAGTCCCGTCACCGGTTGCGCCACCACCGCGGTGGCAGTGAACAGGAAGTCGGCGATGACGACGATGCGCGCCACCGCTGCAACCGTGCGTGCATCGCCCGTGCGGTGCGCGAGCAGCATGAAGAAGGCGATGCCAGCCCCGGTGCCGAGCAGTACGGCGGCGCCGAGCAAGTGCAGGAACTCGAGGAGGAAGTAGAGGGTCATCAGCGCTCGTCCAGGATCGCCAGCGCCACGGCGATGAGCGCCGCGATGGGCGCGATCTTGAGGAGCGGCCCCAGCGGGTCGGCCCACAGCGACGCCAGCAGCAGGGTCCCGGCGGCGAGATAGGCCAGCGACAGCGCCAGCGCCGCCCACAATGCCGCGCGCGCCGTGCGCCTGACGGCGATGCCGATGCCGATCGCGACATCGGCGAGGCTGGCGGCGACCACGGCCACTCGGGCCGCGCCGACGCCCGCCTCCTCGATGAGGCGCACGGCTCCATCCGCCCCGGGCCCGAGCGCGATCAGCCCGCTGGCGATCCAGTAGAAGGCGAGCGTGGCGAGCGCGACGGGCTTGAGCAGGTAGAGCCGTGCAAACCAGCGCTCCTGCACGGAGGCGGGCTCGGCGGCGAGCGCCGCCTCGAGCGACCGCGGCCTGATGCCCGTGAGGCGCGTCCACTCGGCCGCGTCGCCCACCACGCCGCGGGCCAGCTCGCGCGCCAGCGTCGAGCGCAGCGGCGCCCGCCAGCCGAGGAGCCCGGCGAGGTCGCCCAACCGGAAGGCCACGCTCGCCAGCCACGCCGGCACCTTCAGGCTGCGCGCGGTGCCGCATCCGAGCCAGCGGCGATAGGCGCCGAGCACCGCATCGAGCGACAGCGCCTCCGGCCCGACGATCTCCACACGCACCTGCGCCGGCGCGCCGGGGGCAAGAAAGAACAGCACCGTCGCCACCAGGTCGTCGAGCTGGACGATCTGCAGGCGCCCCGCGTGCTCCAGGCTCGGCAATACCGGCAGAGCAGCGAGACCGCGCAGCAGCGCGCTGCCGCCGTAGGCGGCGCGGCCCACCACCACGGACGGCTTCAGGATCACCCAGTCGAGGCTCGTGCGCATCAGCGCCTCGTCGCCGGCGTGCTTGGTGCGGGCAAAGGCCGTCGGCGCATCGCCGGCGACGCCCAGCGCGGAGACGTGCACCACACGGCGCACGCCTGCCTCGACACAGGCGGCGAACAGCGCCGATGCTCCCTCCACGTGCACGCCCATCGTGGAGTCGCGGGGGCTGTCCTGGAGCACGCCGGCGCAGTTCACGACGGCGTCGATGCCGGCGAGATGATGGAGCCACGCCGCCGGTGCACGCGCTGTGGCGATGTCGAGGGTGATGCAGCTCGTCCCGCCCGGCAGCCTCGCGCCGGCGGCGACATTGCGCGCGACCGCTACCACCTCGTGGCCTCGGCCGGCGAGCCCGGTGAGCACCGCCGAGCCGATGAGACCGGTCGCGCCGGTCAGCAGTACGCGCAAAGAAGGCCCCTTCTCGCCCAATCTCGGTGCCGTCGTCGCGGCAGACAGCAGTGGAGGACAGCAGCCGAGGTTGACCCCGTCGAAGCTCCCTGGTTACCATCATCGCGGACGATTAGGGATACCCTCCGCCAACGCTTCATCCCGTCGCCCCAATGAGATGATGCAGGCGCCGGCAGGTCCGGCGCTTCCGGGAGGACATCATGGACAGACGAGAATTTCTCGCCGGCTCGGCCGCGGCAGCCGCCGTTCTGGCGGGTGGTCCCGCCCGCGCGGAGGAGCCCTATCCCTCCCGCGCCATCACCCTCATCAACCCGTTTCCGCCCGGTGGTGCCGTCGACGTCGTCGGCCGCCCGTTCGCGGCGGCGCTGGAGCCCATCATCAAGCAGCCAGTGGTGATCGAGACCAAGGCCGGGGCCGCCGGCCAGGTCGGTGGCCAGTTCGCCGCCGCCGCCAAGCCCGACGGCTACACCCTGCTCCTGCACATCGTGTCGATCTCGGGCTTTGAGGCGGTCGACAAGGTGTTCGGGCGCCAGCCGAAGTTCACGCGCGCCGATTTCATCCCCATCGCCCGCTTTACCGAGGGGCCGATGGTGCTCATCGTCAACGCCGAGCAGCCCTACAAGACCCTGAAGGAGCTGGTGGACGACGCAACCAAGCGGCCCGACCAGATCGTCTTCAGCTCCTCCGGGCTCTACGGCGCCCTGCACCTGCCGACCGCGCTGTTGATGAAGGCGACCGGCATCAGGATGAAGCATCTTCCCACCAACGGCGGCGGACCTGCCCTAACCGCTCTGCTCGGCAACAACGCGCAGGTGCTCGTGTCCTCCGTGGCGGCCGCAAGCCCGCACCTCAAGGCCGGCAAGGCCCGCGCACTCGCCAGCTTCTCGGCCAGGCGCACCGGCGCGCTGCCGGATGTGCCGACCCTCAAGGAGCTCGGCTACGACGTGGAGTTCTCGCTGTGGGTCGGTCTGTTCGCGCCCAAGGGCACGCCCGCCAGCGTCATCGCTCGCCTGCGCACCGATGCCAAAGCCGCGGCCGCGAGCGAGCAGTTCGCCAAGGCCATCGCCAACATCGGCGATGTCGTGGCCTACCTCGACCAGCCCGAGTTCGCCAAGTTCTGGGACGAGGACGCCAAGCGCGTCGAGGACGCCGTGCGCGTGATCGGCAAGGTATGAGGTAGCCGCCGGCGCTGCCGGCGGGCGGCGTGTGAGGCTGAGCCCGTGAACCTGCGCAGGGATCTTGCCGCCGGCGGCGCGTTCGTTGTCGCCGGAGCTCTGACATTTGCCGTGAGCGGCGACCTGCCGTTCGGGACGCTCGCCTCCCCTGGCGCGGGCATGCTGCCGAAGCTCGTCATCTCCCTGATGATGGGCTTTGGCCTGGTGATTGCCCTGCGCGCGCGGGAGAGCCCGCCGCTCTCCGAGCTGCCCTGGAGCGACCTGCCGCATGCCACGCGCGTCATCGCCGTCTCGGCGGCCGCGGTCGCGCTCTACGTGGAGCTCGGCTTCCTCCTCACCGTCGCGCTCATGCTGCTCACGCTCACCTTCCTGGTCGAGCGCCGCCCCCTGCTCAACGCCGTCCTCTTCAGCCTGGGCGTTACCGGGCTCGTCTACCTCTCCTTCCACGTCGGCCTCAAGCTGCCGCTGCCGCGCGGCCCGCTCGGGTTCTAGCCGGCCGTGGAAGCGACCCTCGACAGTCTGGCGCTCGGCTTCTCGGTGGCCTTTCGGCCCGAGGTGCTGCTCTATGCCTTCCTCGGCTGCCTGGTCGGCACGCTGGTGGGCATTCTGCCCGGCATCGGCCCGCTCGCCGGCATCTCCATCCTGCTGCCGGTCACCTACGGGCTCGACGCCACCAAGGCCATCGTCATGCTGGCCGGCATCTACTACGGCTCGCAGTACGGCGGCTCCACCACCTCGATCCTGATGCGCATCCCCGGCGAGGCCGCCTCGGTGATGACCTGCATCGACGGTTATGCCATGGCGCAGAAGGGCCGCGCCGGTGCCGCCCTGTGCATCGCCGCGGTCGGATCGTTCGTGGCTGGCACCTTCGGCGTAATCCTGCTCACCGTGGTGGCCCCACCGCTCGCCGGCTTCGCCCTGCGCTTCGGCCCGCCCGAGTACACGGCGCTGCTGGTGCTCGGCCTCGTCTTCCTCGCCTACATGTCGTCCACCCCGCTCGTGCGCACGCTGCTGATGGCCTCGGTGGGACTGCTGCTCGGCTGCATCGGCATCGACGTCATGACCGGCCACTTCCGCTACAGCTTCGATCTCAAGGAGCTTGGCGACGGCATCGGCATCGTGCCGGTGGCGGTGGGCCTGTTCGGGCTGGGCGAGATCCTGTCGACGCCCAGCGCCATGGCGCGTGACAAGGTGGCGAGCCCACGCCTGGCCGAGCTCCTGCCGACGCGCGAGGAGTGGCGCCAGTCGGCGATGCCGATCGCGCGCGGCTCGGTGCTGGGTTTCCTG
>DASRDL010000119.1:0-3724 GCA_035652635.1 Hyphomicrobiaceae bacterium
GTCATCTGCTTGCCCTTCTCCTTCACCTCGACCACGTCGTTCACGCGGCAGCGGTAGGAGGGCACGTTGACCCGCCGGCCGTTCACCATGACGTGGCCATGGCTGACGAACTGGCGCGCGGCGAACATGGTCGGCACGAACTTGGCGCGGTAGACGATGGCATCGAGCCGGCGCTCCAGCAGGCCGATCAGGTGCTCGGAGGTGGAGCCCTTGAAGCGGCGCGCCTCCTGGTAGATGCCGCGGAACTGCCGCTCGGTGATGTTGGCGTAGTAGCCCTTGAGCTTCTGCTTGGCCCTGAGCTGCTGGCCGTAGTCGGAAAGCTTGGCCTGCCGGCGCTCGCCGTGCTGGCCCGGCCGCGACTCGCGCTTGTTGAGCGGGCTCTTGGGCCGGCCCCAGATGTTCTGGCCGAGGCGGCGGTCGATCTTGTACTTGGCGCGGACGCGCTTCGTCATGTGGCACTCCCAAAGTCGCAAGGAAATCGCGTGCGAGATCGCAAGGAAGCGCTCCCTCCTCTGTCCGCGGGCGCGAAGGCCCGGACCGACAGGCCGCCGGCCCAGTCGGCCGGCCACCACGGGTGCGCGATGTGCGCGGGTTATAGCGGAACCGCCGCAGGGCGCAAGGGGCGAAGCCGTATTTGGCGAACCCGTATTGCCCCGTTCCGTGGGCGCCGCCGCATCGGTGCGATGCGGCTTCGCCCTTTGCATCCTAGAATCACGACGCGTCCAACTTGCGCCCCGGCGGCGCTGCTCTATCGTGCCCGGAAGCACCTCGCGCCGGAAGCCGACAGATGAAAACCGACACGCCGCGGCCCATTCTGCTCAAGGAGTACCGCCCGCCCAGCTACCTCATCTACGCCGTCGACCTCGACGTGGCGCTGCATGCGAGCCGCACACGGGTGCGTGCCCGACTCAAGATCAAGCGCAACCCCGCGCACGCCGGCAACCCCGGTCCGCTGCGCCTCGACGGCGAGGCGCTGGAGCTCGAGAGCGTGCGGCTCGACGGCCGCCAGCTCGGACCCCGCGAGTACCAGGTGAGCGACAAGGAGCTCGTCATCGCCGGCGTGCCCGCCGAGCCCTTCACGCTGGAGACCACCAGCTACTGCAATCCCGAGGCCAACAAGGCGCTGACCGGGCTCTACCTGTCGCGCGGCATCTACTGCACCCAGTGCGAGGCGCAGGGCTTCCGCCGTATCACCTACTTCCTCGACCGGCCCGACGTGCTCGCCACCTATACCACCCGCATCGAGGCCGACCGCGGCGAGGCCTCCGTGCTGCTCGCCAACGGCGATCCCGTCGAGCGCGGCACGCTCGACGGCGGCCGGCGCCACTATGCCGTGTGGCGCGATCCGCATCCCAAGCCGTCCTACCTGTTCGCGCTGGTGGGCGGCAACCTCGCCTCCTATGCGTCCGACTTCACCACGGCGTCGGGGCGCAAGGTCGACCTGCGCATCTTCGTGGAGCCGGGCAAGGAGGACCGCTGCGCCTGGGCCATGGACTCGCTCAAGCGCGCCATGCGCTGGGACGAGGAGCGCTTCGGCCGCGAGTACGATCTCGACGTGTTCAACATCGTCGCCGTATCGGACTTCAACATGGGCGCGATGGAGAACAAGGGGCTCAACATCTTCAACGACGCGCTGATCCTGGCCTCCCCCGAGACCGCCACCGACCAGAGCTTCGCCTCCATCGAGCGGGTGATCGCGCACGAATACTTCCACAACTGGACGGGCAACCGCATCACCTGCCGCGACTGGTTCCAGCTGTGCCTGAAGGAGGGCCTGACCGTCTTCCGCGACCAGGAGTTCTGCGCCGATGCGCGCTTCGCCACGGTCGAGCGCATCCGCGACGTGCGCAATCTCAAGGCCACGCAGTTCCCGGAGGATGCCGGCCCGCTGGCGCACCCGGTGCGGCCTTCCCGCTATATCGAGATCAACAACTTCTACACGGCCACCGTCTACAACAAGGGCGCCGAGGTGGTCCGCATGCTGCACACGCTGCTGGGCCGTGACGGCTTCCGCAAGGGCATGGACCTCTATTTCGAGCGCCACGACGGCCGGGCGGCGACGGTGGAGGACTTCCTCGCCTGCTTCGAGGACGCCACGGGGCGGGATCTGCGGCAGTTCATGACCTGGTACTCCCAGGCCGGCACGCCCGAGCTCGTCTGCCAGTTCAAGTGGGACCAGCGCACCCGCACCGCCGACCTCACCATCGCCCAGGTGCTGCCGCCTACGCCGGGTGAGGCCAGGAAGAAGCCGCTGCACGTGCCGGTGCGGCTCGGGCTCATCGGCGCCGACGGCCGCGACCTGCCGCTGGTGCTGGCCTCCGGCCGCCAGCCGGTCGACGGCCTCATCGAGGTCACCAAGCGCACCGAGACGTTCCGCTTCCGCGACATCCCCACCCGGCCAGTGCCATCGTTGCTGCGCGGCTTCTCCGCCCCGGTCAACCTGACGCTCGGCCTGTCCGACGCCGACCTGCAGTTCCTGATGGCCAACGACAGCGACCTCTACAATCGCTGGCAGGCGGCGCAGGACTACGCCACGCGTGTGCTGGTGGAGACGGTGAAGGAGAAGCGTGCCGGCCGGCGGCCGGCCAAGCCCACGGCGCTGGTGGCAGCGCTGGGCGTGACCGTCGGCAACGAGGACCTCGATCCCGGCTACCGCGCCCAGTTCATGTACCTGCCGAGCGAGAGCGACCTTGCCCGCGTCATCGCCCGCGACGTCGACCCGACGGCCATCCACGCGGCACGCCAGGAGCTGCGCAAGGCCATCGGCACGGGCCTCTACGACATGCTCTCGGAGCTCTACCGCCGGCACGAGATCAAGGGCCCCTACTCGCCTGCGCCGGAGGCCGCCGGCCGGCGGGCCCTGCGCAACGCCGCCCTCGGCTACCTGACTTGCAGAGGCAAGGCCGAGGACCTGAGGCGGGCCGCCGCCCACTTCGCCAACGCGCGCAACGCCACCGACGAGGTGGGGGCGCTCGCCGTGCTCGCCGAGGTGCGGTCGCCCGAGCGCGCCAAGGCGTTCGACCGCTTCTACGAGCGCTGGAAGGACGACCACCTGGTGATCGACAACTGGTTCGCCTACCAGGCGTCCTCGCCGCTTCCCTCGGCGCTCGCCACCGTCACCAAGCTGACGCGGCATCCGCTGTTCTCGATCAAGAACCCCAACAAGGTGCGGGCGCTGATCGGCACCTTTGCCATGGCCAACCCGGTCAACTTCAACCGGCCTGACGGGCGCGGCTACGAGTTCCTGGCCGATCGGGTGCTGGAAATCGACGCCTTCAATCCGCAGATCGCGGCCCGGCTGCTCTCGGCCTTCCGCAGCTGGAAGGCGCTCGAGCCCGAACGGCGCCGGCTCGCCAAGAAGACGCTGCAGCGGGTCGCCGGAGCCAAGCCGCTCTCCCACGACGCATTCGAGATCGTAGGCAAGATGCTGGAGTGAGCGAGGAGCGAGCAGGGAAGGCCTCGCCGGGACGATCCCATCCGCTCGGCGCTATTCGCTTTCCCCCCGAGTCGCCGCGGTCACAGTGACGCAATTTTCGCGCGGCCGGCCAGCCGACTCTCGACAAGCGGGCGCGGGTCACGGCACAGTGGACAACGTGATTCGGCGCGCTCGTTCAGCCGTCGGATCGGGTGGGCAGCACTGATTTCGCTACAATTCGGGTCGTGGGGGGCCAGGGATGACGCAGGGCACGTCACCCCATCCGCCGGGGACTCCAGCCATGGGCTG
>DASRDL010000120.1:0-3839 GCA_035652635.1 Hyphomicrobiaceae bacterium
TGCTGGTGCGGCTCGAGACCAGCGAGCGCCGCCCGACCGACTGGCGCATCCTCGGCGGCGGCATGGCCTTCGGCGCATTCGTGGTGGCGATGGCGCTGAGCGGGATCGGCTTCAGCCAGGAGATCATCTTCCTCGTGTCGATGACGGTGATCATCTGGATGCTCGAGCGCGTCACGCGCGACGTCGACCGCGAGACGCGCCTGCACATCACCTTCGCCGCCATCATCATTTTCGCCTTTCGTGCCACACCGACGGTCGGCGAGGGCTATCGCTGGTTCACCATCGACGTGCTGGGCTTCGACGAGGCCTTCTACGGCACGCTCGCCCAGCTGGGGGCGGTGATCGGCATGATCGGCGCGTGGCTGCTGTCTGACTTCATCACGCGCAAGCCGGTGCCGCAGGTGCTGCTGTGGCTGACGCTGGCCGGCGGCGTGCTGGCGCTGCCCACCATGGTGCTCGTATTCCAGCTGCACCACGTCACCGAGCAGATGTTCGGCATCGGCGCGCGCGGCATTGCGCTGTTCGACGCCGCCGCGGTGTCGCCGCTCGACCAGCTCGGCATGATCCCGCTGCTGACGCTCATCGCCATCTACGCGCCGGCGAGCCATCGCGCCACCTGGTTCGCGCTGATGGCGTCGCTGATGAACCTGGCGCTGACGGCAGGCTCGCTCGGCACCAAGTATCTCAACCTCATCTTTCCCGTCGATCGCGGCAACTACGACAGCCTGCCGGCGTTGGTGGTGGCGGGCTACGCGGTGAGCCTGGTCGTGCCGCTGACGGCCATCCTGCTGTTCGGGCGGCGCGTGCGCTGAGGAGCTCGCACGATGCGGCTGTCACCGCACTGCCACAGCCGTCGTTGAGAAGCGTTCAGCCGCGACATCGCGGGCGTTTCCCTGCCTTGACGGCGCCCCACTGATCCCGTCATTCATCGCTTGAGCGGGATGATTTGCGATTGCACGAACACGCGGCACCAGGGAGGCCCTGTTGACTTCACAGCCCGGCGTTACGCAAGCCTCCGTCGCAAGCCAATCCAGGCCGCCGCAGATCGCCTCACTCGGCTGGGCGCTGCGCCGCGCCGCCCTGATGTTTGCCATGCTGTCGGCGATGGTCGTGGTGCTGATGTGGTTGTTCTACGCCGGCATCGACCCCGATGAGGCCGTGGCCGGCGCCGCAACGACCGTCCAGTCCATTCCAGCGGACCGCTGAGCGGGCGCCGGTAGGCGCGAGCCTGAGTGGCCATCGCCCGTTTTCGACCTGTGTGCTGGGCCCGCCTACGCCCTCCGGCGGTCTTGGCCACGCCTCGCGAGTTGGCTATCAGAGGACCTGACGCGGCCGACCACCGTGAGCCGTAGGGGCGCGCAGGTGCCCGGAGTGCCGGAATGAAGCTCGTCATGCTCGCGCGCAACCCGAGCCTCTATTCGCATCGGCGAATCGTGGAGGCCGCCCGCGCGCGGGGCCACGAGATCGACGTGATCAATACATTGCACCTGCACATGAACGTGTCGTCGAGCCGACCGACCCTCTGGCACGGCGGGCGCATGCTGCCGCAGTACGATGCGGTGATCCCGCGCATCGGCGCCTCCATCACCCACTACGGACTAGCCGTTCTGCGGCAGTTCGAGATGCAGGGCGTGTTCCCCTTGAACGAGAGCGTGGCGATCGGCCGCTCGCGCGACAAGCTGCGCGCGCTGCAACTGCTGGCGCGCGAAGGGATAGGCCTGCCCGTGACGGCCTTCGCGCACGGTCCGCGGCGCGCCGAGGACGTGATCAAGGAGGTCGGCGGTACGCCCTGCGTCATCAAACTCTTGGAGGGCACGCAGGGGCGCGGCGTGATCCTGGCCGAGACCGCGGCCTCGGCCAAGTCGATCATCGAGGCCTTCAGCGCCGCCAACATGAACATCCTGGTGCAGGAGTACATCAAGGAGGCGGCGGGCAAGGACGTGCGCGCGCTGGTGATCGGCGGGCGGGTGGTGGCCGCCATGATGCGCACCTGCCAGTCCGGCGAGTTCCGCGCCAACCTGCACCGCGGCGGCAAGGCCCTGCCCGTGATCCTGAGCGAGGAGGAGGGCCGCACCGCCGTGCGGTCGGCGGAGGTGCTCGGCCTCAACGTTGCCGGCGTCGACCTGCTGCGCTCCAACCGCGGGCCGATGGTGGTGGAGGTCAACTCCTCGCCCGGCATCGAGGGCATGGAGCAGGCGAGCGGGGTCGACGTGGCCGCCACCATGATCGAGTTCCTCGAGCGCCACGCCCGGCGCGGCGCCACCGAGACGCGCGGGGTGGGGTAGGGGTTCCCTCTCGCCACCCTTCGGTGGGGAGTGGGAGAGGCGGCAATGGAAAGCGGAAGATGACACGACCAGTCCTCATCGCCCCCTCCATCCTGTCCGCCGACTTCGCGCGGCTCGGCGAGGAGGTGCGCGCCATCGACGCCGCGGGCTGCGACTGGGTGCACGTCGACGTCATGGACGGGCACTTCGTGCCCAACATCTCCATCGGGCCGATGGTGGTGGCCGCGATTCGGCCGCACACGCAGAAGCCGCTCGACGTGCATCTGATGATCGCTCCGGTCGACCCCTACATCGAGGCGTTCGCCAAGGCCGGCGCCGACATCATCACCGTGCATGCGGAAGCGGGGCCCCACCTCGACCGCTCGCTGCAGCTGATCCGTTCGGCCGGCAAGAAGGCCGGCGTGTCGCTCACCCCCCAGACGCCGGAGAGCGCCATCCAGTACGTGCTCGACCGGCTCGACCTGATCCTGGTGATGAGCGTCAACCCCGGCTTCGGCGGCCAGGCCTTCATCCCGGCCATGACCGAGAAGATCGCGCGCGTGCGCGCCATGATCGGCGCGCGCCCCATCCATCTCGAGGTCGACGGCGGCGTCACGCCCGCCAACGCGGGGGCCTGCTCCAGGGCCGGCGCCGACGTGCTGGTGGCCGGCTCCGCCGCCTTCAAGGACGGCCGGTACGCGGAGAACATCGCCGCCATCCGCAAGGCTGCGCAGACTGCCTGATTGTCATCCCGGAATGCGCGTCAGCGCATATCCGGGACCCAGGTGTCTAGGTCGCCAGGTCCCGGATATTTCCCTTCGCGAAATTCCGGGATGATAGTCACGCGGCGTCCTCCTCCGGGCCGTTGCCGGCGGTGCCGATGATGCGGTCGATCTCGAAGGCGAGGTCGGCGCGCGCCTTCTGCACCGAGCGGATGAGCTTCATGCGCGCGTCCCACACCCGGCGGTGCGCCTCCTGCTCCTTGGTGTCGAGCTCCACCATCTTGCCGGCCTGCGCCTCCACCTGCTCGACCAGCTGCTTGAAGTGCTCGGAGGTGACGAAGGCGTAGAGCGCCACCGTCTTCTCCTCGCGCGCCTCCTTGCTCACGCGCAGCTCGTGCATGCGCACGATCTGGTCGCGCAGGATCTCGGCGATCGCCAGCACGCGCGCCGGGTTGGCGACGATGACGCCGTCCTGGGTGTGAATCTGGCTCTTGTCCTTGGGGAACTTGTTGCTCGACAGGATGGCGTGGTCGGCGGCCTGTGCCAGCTTGTCGGCCTTGAGCTTGGTGGCGTAGCTGTTCTGCCAGGCGTCGCGGTTCTTGGCATCGTAGATGATCTTGCCGCACACGCGGCCGTTGTGGATCACCTCGTGGATCACGTCGGCGCCGTTGACGCCCTTGGGCACGCGCTGGATGCGGTCGGACGGGAACGCCTCGCGCAGCGCCTCGAACAGGTCGACCTCGGAGCCCTCGCCCAGCTCGTTGGCCGTGTTGCCCTCGAGCTTTCGCTGCATGTCGGCGAGCTCCGACTGCAGCTTGAGCACCTTGGCCTTCTCGGCCAGCACCTGGGCCTC
>DASRDL010000121.1:0-5762 GCA_035652635.1 Hyphomicrobiaceae bacterium
TCCCTTCCGCTCGAGGCCGATCTGTTCTAGGTGAAGCCGCATGAGCCATGCGGCCATCCCCATCCTGCCCTCCATTGCCGACCTGGCGCGCGGCTCCGACGCCTGGATCGTCGACATCTGGGGCGTGATGCACAACGGCGCGCGCGCCTTTGCCGCTGCAGGAGAGGCCTGCCGCCGGTTCCGCGCCGCGGGCGGCATCGTCATGCTCCTCTCCAATGCGCCGCGGCCGTTCAGCGCCGTCGTCGGCCACATGACCTCGCTCGGCGTCGACCCCGCCGCCTACGACGGCGGCGTGACCTCGGGCGACGCGACGCGGGCGATGATCGAGGCGCGCGCCGGGAGCAGGCTTCTGCACATCGGTCCCGAGCGCGACAAAGGCCTGTTCGAGGGGATCGACGTCGAGTTCGCATCCGCGGCGACCGCCGATGCCATCGTCTGCTCCGGCCTGTGGGACGACACCAAGGAGACACCCGACGACTATGCGGAGCTGTTCGCGTCGCTCGTCGCCCGCGGCCTGCCCATGGTTTGCGCCAACCCGGACCTGGTGGTCGAGCGCGGCAACAGGCTGGTCTACTGCGCCGGCGCATTGGCGGCGGCCTACGCCAAGCTCGGCGGGGAGGTGATCTATACCGGCAAGCCGCATCTGCCGATCTACCGGCGGACATTGGCGGCAATCGACGCCATCAAGGGAGCGCCGGTGCCGAGGGAGCGCATCCTCGCCATCGGCGATGGTGTCGACACCGACCTTGCAGGCGCGCACGCGGCGGGCCTGCGCGCGGTCTTCGTCGCCAGCGGCGTGCACCTTCCCGGCGGCCTCGACGACCGCGCTCTGGCCGAGCTCTTCGCCACCCGCCCGTTCCGCCCCGTGGCGGCGCTGCCCGCACTCGCCTGGTAGGGCAAGAGCCCCTCTCCCCGCACTCTTCGGCGGAGAGAGGCGGGCCGCTAGGCCACCAGCACCACCTTGCCCACGTGCTGGCCCGACTCCAGGCGGCGGTGGGCGTCGGCCGCCTTGCCCAGCGGGAAGGTGGAATCCATCACCACCTTCACCCGGCCCGAGGCCAGCATCGGCCACACCTTCTCCTCGAGCGCGCGGGCGAAGCCGGCCTTGGCCTCGCGTGTGCGGGGGCGCAGGGTCGAGCCCGTGATGGTGAGGCGCTTCATCATCACGCGCGAGATGTTTATCTTCACCTCGGCGCCGCCGAGCACGGCGATCTGCACGATGCGGCCCTCCTCGGCGGCGGCGGCGATGTTGCGCTCGGTGTAATCGCCGGCCACCATGTCGAGGATGACGTCGACGCCCCTGCCGCCCGTCGCCTCCTTCGCACCGGCGACGAAGTCCTCGGCCTTGTAGTTGATGGCGCGGTCGGCGCCGAGGTCGAGGCAGGCCTTGCATTTCTCGGCCGAGCCGGCCGTGGCGATGACCTTGGCGCCGAATGCCTTGGCGAGCTGGATGGCCGTGGTGCCGATGCCGCTCGAGCCTCCGTGCACCATGAACCATTCGCCGGCCGCGAGACGCCCGCGCTCGAACACGTTGTTCCACACGGTGAAGAACGTCTCCGGGATCGCCGCCGCGCGCACCATGTCGAGGCCGGCCGGGATCGGCAGCGCCACCGGCTCCTCGGCGATGCAGTACTCGGCATAGCCGCCGCCGTTGACGAGCGAGCACAGCTTGTCGCCCACCTTCCAGCGCGTCACGCCGGCGCCCACGGCGGCCACTTCGCCCGCGATCTCGAGACCCGGCAGGGGCGAGTGTCCCGGCGGCGGCGGATAGGAGCCGGCACGCTGCGCCACGTCGGGGCGGTTGACGCCGGCAGCCGCCACCTTGACGAGCACCTGGCCGGGCCCGGGCCTGGGCACGGGATGAGGCTTGGGCTGGAGCACGTCCGGTCCGCCGGGCGTGGTGATGGCGATCGCCGTCATGGTGTCGGGCAGGCTGGCCATGGCAGGGCTTCCTCCAGGTGCTCGGGCAACCCGCGACACTTGCCCGAGGGCCCGGGTTGAGACAAGAGCCAACTCGTGCCACGGTCGGGCCCGCACCCTTCCTGCCCTCGGAGGTCTGCCATGGACTGGGACGACTTGAAGCCGAAGGCGCCCAAGGGCGTGACGCTGGGCGAGAGCCTGGAGAGCCTGTCGGTGGCCGAGCTCGAGGCGCGGATCGCGGCCCTGCAGCGGGAGATCGAGCGCGTGCGCACCGAGCTTGCCGCCAAGAAGGCGCACGAGGCCGCGGCCGCGGCCATCTTCAAGCGTTAGCCTCCCTTGGAATGGAGCCCGGCGCGGCGCATATCCGGCATGCCCCTCCGGATTGCGCCGTCGAGAGCAGCAAGGCGGAGCAGGCGTGAGGATCGTGGCAGGCAGGTTTCGGGGACGGCAGCTGGCGGCGCCGCAGGACGACCGCACGCGGCCCACGTCCGATCGCGTGCGCGAGGCCGCCTTCAACATCCTCGCCCACGGCATTCCCGGCTTCTCGATCGCGGGCGCCAGGGTGCTCGACCTGTTCGCCGGCACGGGCGCGCTGGGTCTCGAGGCGCTGTCGCGGGGCGCCGCTTTCTGCCTGTTCGTGGAGGAGGACGCCGCCGCGCGCGCTCTCATCCGCCGCAACGTCGAGGCGCTCGGGCTCACGGGTGCGACCAAGATCTTCCGTCGTGACGCCGCCGATCTCGGGCCGGCGGGACGCAACGGCGGCTTCGTCCTGGCGTTCCTCGATCCGCCCTATGGCCGGGGCCTCGCCGGGCGTGCGCTGGCGTCGGCCGCGGCCGGCGGCTGGCTCGCCGACGGCGCCGTCGTCGTCATCGAGGAGCGCAAGGGCGAGGTGCTGGCGCTGCCGGCAGGGTTCGTGCCGCTCGACCAGCGCATCTGGGGCGACACGCAGGCGCTGTTCGCCCGCTACGCCGCTCCGCGCACCTGAGCGAAGGGTGCGCCGGCACGCGGCTGGCTGCGGCTCGGCCGATCGGCTAGTCTTGGGCACAGATGAGCGACGCCACCAGCGACAAATCCTCCGCCGGGACGACGGCCAGCTTCGGCTTCAGGCGGGTTGCGGCCGAGGCCCGGCAGGGCCTCGTCAACGACGTGTTCTCCACCGTCGCCCGCCGCTACGACCTGATGAACGACTTGATGTCGGGCGGACTGCATCGCCTTTGGAAAGACGACCTCGTCGCTTGGCTCGCGCCGCCCAGGTCCGCGCGCCCCTTCCAGCTCATCGACGTCGCCGGCGGCACCGGCGACATCGCCGCGCGCGTGCTCGGCGCCGGCGGGATGGGATGCAAGGCGGTGCTGTGCGACATCAGCCCGGAGATGGTGGCGGTGGCGCGCAGCCGGCTTGCGGCCTCTGCCGCGGAGGGCCGTGTGACCTTTGCCATCGGCAACGCCGAGGCGCTTCCCTTCCCGGACAAGTCGTTCGACGCCTACACGGTGGCGTTCGGCATCCGCAACGTTACCCGCATCGACAAGGCGCTGGCCGAGGCCTACCGCGTGCTCAAGACGGGCGGGCGCTTCCTGTGCCTGGAGTTCTCGGCCTGCGAGGTGCCGCTGCTCGACCGGCTCTACGACTTCCACTCTTTCGAGGTCATCCCGCACCTGGGGGCGCTCGCGGCAGGCTCTTCCGACGCCTACCGCTACCTCGTGGAGAGCATTCGCGAGTTCCCCGGGCAGGAGAAGTTTGCAGAGCTGATCCGCGCCGCCGGCTTCGGTCGGGTGGTCTACCGCAACCTGACCGGCGGCATTGCGGCCCTTCACTCCGGCTGGCGGATCTGAAACCGTAGGCCCGTCGCGACCGCAATGTGATATGAACGCCGTTCATTCGCGGCTACCCTGGGCTGAAGTTCCCATTCAGCCGGCATGGGTCCCTTGCGTCGCGGAGGGTGGGGCCTCGGACCGGGCTTCCGTGCCGGCGGAGGCCGGTGTATAAGCCGCGCCCAACTCGCGCAGCGCAGCGTCCCACCTCAGGCCGTCGAAAAAGCTGCCTCCATGGCACAAGCCGCCGCCGTTCACGGCACCGATGACGGGCTAGCCACACACGACAAGCGTCTCTGGGCCCTGACGATCGGCTCGATCGGCGTGGTGTTCGGCGACATCGGCACGAGCCCCCTCTATGCGCTGCGCGAAGCCGTCAAGGCCACGTCCGGCGGGCGCGGCGCCGTCCTCGGCGTGCTGTCCCTGATGGTGTGGACGATGCTGCTCATCGTCACGCTCAAGTACGTGCTGGTGCTGCTCAACGCCGACAACAAGGGCGAAGGCGGCACCTTCGCCCTGATGGCGCTCGGCCAGTCGGTGGCCAAGCGCAGCGCGTCGCTGATCCTGGTGCTGGGCGTGGTCGGAGCGGCCTTCTTCTACGGCGATGCCGTCCTCACCCCGGCCATCTCGGTGCTGTCGGCGGTCGAGGGCTTGAAGCTCGTCACACCCCACATCGGCGAGCGCACGGTGCTGGCCGCAACCGTGGTCATTCTCCTCTGCCTGTTTGCCGTGCAGTCGCGCGGCACGGCGGCGGTGGCGCAGTACTTCGGTCCGGTGATGCTGGTGTGGTTTATCGTGCTCGCCATCGGCGGCCTCATCCACATCGTCGACGACCCGCACGTGTTCCTCGCCCTCAACCCAGTGCTCGGCGTGCAATTCGTCATGTCGCACGGCATGATCGGGCTGGTTGTGATGGGTCTCGTATTCCTGGCCGTAACCGGCGCCGAGGCGCTCTATGCCGACCTCGGCCATTTCGGGCGCAAGCCGATCCAGGTCGCCTGGCTCTCGATCGTGCAGCCGGCCCTCATCCTCAACTACTTCGGCCAAGGTGCGCTGCTGCTCTCCAACCTCGAGGCCATCGACAACCCGTTCTATCGGCTCTATCCGCCGTGGGCGCTGATCCCCATGGTGGTGCTGGCCACGCTCGCCACCGTCATCGCCAGCCAGGCCGTTATCACCGGCGCCTTCTCCTTCACGCGACAGGCCATCCAGCTCGGGTTGCTGCCCCGCCTTGCCATCCGCCACACGTCGGAGAGCGTCGCCGGCCAGATCTTCCTGCCGCGCGTCAACCAGCTGCTGTTTGCCGGCGTGCTGCTGGTGACGCTGACCTTCCGCAGCTCGAGCGAGCTGGCGGCCGCCTACGGCCTGTCGGTGACCGCGACGATGGTGGTCGACAGTCTCATGGCGTTCTTCGTGGTGTGGCGCTGCTGGGGCTGGCCGGTATGGAAGGCCGCTCTTCTCATCGTGCCGATCCTGCAGATCGAGCAGGCGTTCCTGGCCGCCAACGCCCTCAAGATCCACGACGGCGGCTGGCTGCCGCTCGCCATCGCCGTCGTCATCACCCTCATGGTCCTGACGTGGGTGCGCGGCTCGGCCAGCCTGATGAAGGCGACACGCAAGAACGAGGCCGACCTCGACTGGCTGGTGCGAAAGCTCGACGCCAAGCCGCCGCACCGCGTGCCGGGCACGGCGGTGTTCCTGACCGGTGATCCCACATCCGCGCCGACCTCGCTCTTGCACAACCTCAAGCACAACCGCGTGCTGCACGAGCGCAACATCATCCTCACCATCAAGACCGAGGATACGCCGCATGTGCCCCGGCACGAGCGCGTCGAGATCAACCGCGTGGCCGACACCTTTATCCGCGTGACCGCGCACTACGGCTTCATGGAGAGCCCGAGCGTGCCGAAGATCCTCGAGCATTGCCGGCGCAAGGACCTCAACATCGACATCGCCTCCACCTCGTTCTTCCTCTCCCGGCGGTCGCTCAAGACGACGCTGAAGTCGGAGATGCCGCGCTGGCAGGAGCGGCT
>DASRDL010000122.1:0-2218 GCA_035652635.1 Hyphomicrobiaceae bacterium
CATAGTCGATGCCGAGCTTGGCGGGCACACCCGGGCGGTAGGACTCGACGATGATGTCGGCCCGCGCCGCCAGCTCCCTTGCCACGGCCCGGTCGGCCTCCGCCTCGAGGTCGAGCACGATCGAGCGCTTGTTGCGGTTGACGCTGTTGAAGTAGGCGCCGACCGTCTTGTAGGTCGGCGGATTGAAGCGGCTGTAGTCGCCGATCTCGGGCTGCTCCACCTTGACGACATCGGCACCGAGATCGCCCAGCGTCTGGGTGCACCACGGCCCGGGCAACAGTCGGCTGAAATCGACGACGCGCGCACCGGCGAGCGGCAGACGTGAGGCGGTGGTGGACGGCATGGTTCTCCTGCCGGGAAGTCGTGACGTGGGTCGCCTTCTTCGTCAGGCGCCCTTCGTCTCGGCACGCACGGGGCCGGAGCGCGCGATTTCCGGTACTCCCGCCAACTGCCGGGCGAAGGCTTCGACGGCATTGGCCTGCGCCAGGTCCTCGATGGCCTCCTGCAGGAGAAGCAGGTCGAGCCGGGGGCGGCATTGGCGGGTCAGCGCAGCCGCCTTCTCGTGCAGCTGGGGCCACGTGAACGGGCGCGCCGGCGTACCACGGCTGTCGAGCACGCGCTCGGAGCGTACTCGGCCATCGGCGAAGGTGACCTCCACCTCGCAGCCGAAGTGGGCGGGATATTGGGCCTGCATCTCGCCGTCGAAATCGACCTCGACCATGTCCGCCCAGTGCAGGATTGCCGGATTGGCCAGGTTGTCGGCGGCGAATGCGTCATAACGCGTCGGTCCCATCTCCAGCGTGGCGCCGACCACGAAGGGCAGGCTGTACTGCGCGGCCATCGGCGAGGACGGGCGGCGCAGCATGTGCTGGTCGGCCAGCACCCGCGGTCCCCGCACCTTGACGGCCTTGATCGAGCGCACGTCTGCGAAGTCGCCGGTGGCCGCGCGCAGGCCGTCGATCATGGAGTGGAATTGCCGGCAGCAGGCATAAGGCTTCATGCTGATGTCGTGGATGGCGAGCCGCTGCCGCCGTTCCAGCAGCAGCTCCGGCCGCGCCTCGCGGCCGTAGAGCTTGAAGAACCCGTACTTGCCGTCGAGCGCGCGCTGCGGCGCCTCGATGCCGGCCTCGGTCAGCTCGGTGGCCAGAACCCCTTGCTGGGCAGCGTAGCCGGCATGCACGCGCTTCACCGCCGTGCCTGCCGTCTCGTCGGAGAACTGCATCGAGCCGCTCGCCATCGACAGCACGTGCCCCCATGCGCAACGCAGGCGTGCGCTGTCGAAATCCTTGAGCCGGGCCGCCGCAGCGGCGGCACCGAAGCCGCCGAAGAGCGCGGTCGGATGCAGTCCGAACTCAATGACGTGGCTGGCGTTGGCCGCCATCCCGATGCGCGTCATGGCCTCGTAGCCGGCAACGACCGCCGCCATGAACTGTGCCCCCGTGCTGCCACGCTCCGCGGCCACCGCCAGCGCCGCCGGCACCACCACTGACGCCGGGTGGCTCATGGAAGGATCGTGCGTGTCGTCGAGCTCGTAGCTGTGCGCGGCCGTGCCGTTGACGAGCGCCGCGACCGGCGCCGGCACACGCAGCCCGCCGGCACCGAACACCCGGGCCTTGCCCGCAGCTGCATAGCGCGCAGCCCAGCGCACCAGCGCCGCTACCGTCGGCTGGCTCGTGCCACCGTAGGCGCAGGCCGCCACGTCGAACAGCAGGCGGCTGATCTGCTCCCGATCCGCGGCGGTAAGGGCCGCCGCGTCGATGGCCAGAATCTGCGCGGCGAATTCGGCGGAGAGGTCGGTCATGATCAAAATTCCGCTTGGTGGAATTCAATTTTATTTTAGGCGCCGCGCCCCGCGAGTCAACGCGCCTTGTCGGTTGCGACCGAGCGGAAAGCGCAATAGCCTGCCCGCTGCAACGCCACATCCGACTGCGCCGACAGGGGCCGCGCCGACGCGGCGACGACGACGATGCACGCAGCGATGCGATTCGCGACCCGCGACCCGGAGGCCGATGTCGTCGTCGGTGGCGGCGGCGCGGGGCTCGCAGCGGCGAGCACGGCGGCGAGCCTCGGCCGAAGGGTGATCCTGATCGAGAAGGCCGCGGCGCTCGGCGGCACCACCGCCTGGTCGGTCGGCTCGGTGACGGCGACGGGCACGCCGCACCAGCGTCGCGCCGGCATCGACGACAGCCCGCAGCAGCATTTCGAGGACCTGGGCCTG
>DASRDL010000123.1:0-6290 GCA_035652635.1 Hyphomicrobiaceae bacterium
ACCATCAGGCCGGCCACGAACATGGCGACGATGACATAGAGCAGCATGCCGTAGAGGCCCGAGCCGACGCCGCCGTAGATGATCTCGCCCAGCTGCATCATGACGAGCGGCATCATGCCGCCGAGCGGCGTGAAGCTGTCGTGCATGGCATTGACCGAGCCATTGGAGGCGGCAGTCGTCGCCACGGCCCACAGGGCCGAGTTGGTGATGCCGAAGCGGACCTCCTTGCCCTCCATGTTGGCCGGGTCGAGCCCGAGCGCGGCGAAATGGGGATTGCCGGAGGCCTCGGCCCAGTAGGAGACGGCAACGAAAGCGAGGAAGATCACCGACATGGCGGCGTAGAGGGCCCAGCCCTGGCGCTCGTCCTTGACCAAGCGGCCAAAGGTGTGCGTCAGCGCTGCGGGGATCAGCAGGATGTAGAGCACCTCGAGGAAGTTGCTGAGCGGCGTGGGGTTCTCGTAAGGCACCGCCGAGTTGGCGTTCCAGAAGCCGCCGCCGTTGGTGCCGAGCTGCTTGATGGCGATCTGCGAGGCGGCCGGGCCCTGGCTCAGGGTCTGCTTGGCGCCCTCCAGCGTGGTGGCATCGACGTAAGGCCCGAGGTTCTGCGGCACGCCCTGCCAGACGAGGAACAGCGCCGCCGCGAGCGACAGCGGCAGCAGCACGTAGAGGGTGCAGCGCGTGAGATCGACCCAGAAGTTGCCGACCGTGGCGGCGGAGGCGCGGGCAAAGGCGCGCACGAGGGCGATGGCAAGCGCGATGCCGGTCGCGGCCGACACGAAATTCTGGGTGGTGAGAGCCAGCATTTGCGTGAGATAGCTCATCGTGCTCTCGCCGCCGTAGTTCTGCCAGTTGGTGTTGGTGGCGAAGCTGACCGCCGTGTTGAAGGCGAGATCGGCGGGAACGGCGGACTGGCCCGCCGGATTGAGCGGAAGGACGTGCTGCAGCCGCTGGATGGCGTAGACCAGCAGGAAGCCGGCGGCGTTGAACAGCAGCATCGCCACCGTGTAGGCGATCCAGTGCTGCTCGCGCGTCTCGTCCACGCCCGCGGCGCGATAGAGCAGCCCCTCGACCGGGCGGAGGACGGGCGACAGGAAGGTGCGCTCGCCCTCGAGCACCCGGGCCATGTAGCGGCCGAGCGGGACGACGAGCAGGGTGAGGACCGCAAAGTAGATCGCGATCTGAATCCAGCCGTTGGCAGTCATGGCATGCCTCTTCTGTGCCGCGCTCAGAATTTCTCCGGGCGCAGCAGGGCGTAGACGAGGTAGATCAGGAGCGCCGCGGTGACGGCGCCGCCGAGCACGTATTCGACGAGCATGGGAGATCTCCTCAGAGGCGGTCGCAGCCGAAGGCGTAGGCGACGGTGAGGGCGAAGAAGCCGAGGCCAATGGCGAGCATGATCACGTCCAGCATGAGAATCGCTCCTTGCGCGGTGCGCCGGGGAAGTCCAGTCCGGTCCGCTGTCGCAGCGCGCCGCTCTCTCGATCGACATCAACGGGCCCGGTCGAACCCCGACCGCTCACGGGAGCGAGGTGCCGGGCCGGTGGATACTTGTCCGTCGGCGCATAGGAATTCGAGACGCGTGCAGCGGCGATCGCATAGGAATCGCATATATGGGACGAGCCGGTATGGGACGAGCCGGCCGGCTCGACCTCGAGGCGCATCCGGTGGTCACGGAAGGAGGACGTGACCGCGCGTCGCAGGCGGCGACTATCCACACTTCATTGCGGGGGGACGGGACGCGGCTGGGCTACTTATGCGGCCCTTATGCGAAGTCGCCTCGAGCATCATGGATAACCTATGCGCCACGCCGCACATGGCAGTCGATCGAAGCGGTCAGCCGGAGTGACGACGATGCCCACGCCTGCTCAACGCTCGGCGACCCTGCCGGGAGCGACGGAAATGCCTCTTGCCCGCACCGGCAAGAGCTACTTCCTGCTCGGCCAGAACGCGCGCGGTCTGTGGGTCGTTCGCGAGAGCACCGGTGCCAAGGCCGGCATGTTCCTGTCGCGGGAGGCGGCCGTGAAGTTTGCGCGGCTGGAAAGCGGCGAGGATAACCCGGCCGTCGTTCATGTGCCGGGCGGGCTCGAGTTCGACTATGCGGCCTAGCACCTGCGGCAGCTCGCCCTTGGCGTAACGAGGCGGCGTGCAAAGTGAAATGACGACCGACCGCGGCAGAGCGTCGCTGCCCGCGGGAGCCGAAGTGCACACGCCGCTTCCGCCGCTCGGGAATTTCGAGCACAGCCGCACCGTCGCGGGCCGGCCCGTGCGGCGCCGAGCGGCCGCCATACGCTGCCAAGGCCCACGCGCATATCACTGAGCCTCAACGAAAATTGATGGAGCCGAGGCAGCCCGATCCGGGGGCTATTGCGTTGGGACCTCTGGAGGCGGTGACGGGAGAGAGCGATGCGTATCGGCGAAGCGTGGAACAAGCATATCGTCGCGACTGTCAAGACGTGGGGAAGAGCCGCCAACGGCTCTGCCGAGGAGGGACCAAACGGAGGCGTTCGCGGCGTTCACAGCGCGCCACGCTTCACCGAGCTGCAGCCCTACAAGTACATCAAGAAGGTCGAGCGCGGCGGCCGGGTGTTGGGCCTCGAAAGCCCGTTCTTCAGGCGCCAGGAGGGCCGTATCGGCTCGAGGGCGATGGTGGAGGGGCGCCCGCGGCTCAACTTCGCCTGGTGCAACTACCTGGGCCTCAACGAGCATCCCGCCGTGGCCGAAGCCGCGCGGGCGGCCATCGACCGATACGGCACCTGCGTGTCGGCGAGCCGAATGGTGGCGGGCGAGATTCCCATCCACGCGACCCTGGAGCGCCGGATCGCCGAGTTTTGCGGGGTGGAGGACACGCTCCTGTTCGTCAGCGGTCACGCCGCAAACGTCTCCACCATCGGCACCGTCATGAACGAGGACGACCTCGTCGTGCACGATGCGCTCGTCCACAACAGCGCCGCAGTCGGCATCAGGCTGTCGGGTGCCACGAGCCGCAGCTTCCGCCACAACGATGCGGATGCGTGCGAGGCGATCCTGCGCGAGAGCAGGGCCAGGCACCGCAACGCGCTCGTCGTCATCGAGGGCCTCTACTCGACCGAGGGCGACATTCCCGACCTCGCCAGGTTCATCGACATCAAGGAGCGCTACGGGGCCTGGCTGATGGTCGACGACGCGCACAGCATCGGCGTTCTCGGCAAAAGGGGGCGCGGCTGCGCCGAGCACTGCGGCGTCGATCCGCGCAAGGTGGACATCTGGATGGGCACGCTGAGCAAGGCGCTGGCCTCGTGCGGCGGGTTCATCGGCGGCAGCGAGGTGCTAATCGAGATCCTGAGGTACTCGGCGCCGGGCTTCGTCTATTCGGTGGGTCTGCCGCCGCCGATGACGGCAGCCGCTCTGGCGGCGCTCGATGTGCTCGAGGCCGAGCCCGAGCGGGTGGCCCGCCTGCACGCCAACAGCGCGCTGTTCCTGTCGCAGGCCCGCTCGGCGGGCCTCGATACCGGCAAGGCCGAGGGCTACGGCATCGTGCCGGTAATCGTCGGCAGCACCTTCAAGCTCGGCAAGCTGGAGAAGCGCTTGTTCGAGCGGGACCTCATGGCCTCGCCAATCTTTCCGCCGGGCGTGCCGATCAACGGCGGACGCCTGAGGTTCTTTCTCACCTCCGAGCACACCGAGAGCGAGATCGGCAGGGCCGTGTCCATGCTGAGCTCAGAGCTCGGCCGCGGCTGACGTCAGCGGCGGCCGGGCGCGGCGGACGTGATGCCGAGGCCTTCGAGATAGACCAGCGTTGCCGCCTCCAGCAGCTCCTCGGGGGTCATCGGCAAGGCGCGGCGGGCGGGATCGCCGCGCGCGAACAGGCTGGCGATGCCGTGCGACAGGGCCCAGATGTGCAGCGCCATCATCATGGCGGGCGGACGCTGGCCCTGGGGCAGCGTGGCAACGATCGCCTCGCAGGCCTGGCGCAGCACGGCAAACGCCCGGTCGCCGGCCTCGTGCAGGTCGCGGTGCTCGGCGATCGGCAGGCCCGACTCGAACATGGCGGAAAAATAGGCCGGCTCGTCGCGGGCGAAGGCGAGGTAGGCGCGGCCCATCCGCTCGAGCGCGGCGAGCGGGTTGGGCCGCCCCTCGTCCCAGGCGGCGGTGAGCCGCTGCTCGAAGCGCTCGAAGCCGCGCTTGGCGACGTCGGCCATCAGAGCGTCGCGGTCGCGGAAATGGCGGTAGGGTGCAGCCGGGCTGACGCCGGCCGCGCGCGCGGCCTCCGCGAAGGTGAACCCTGCCGCGCCCTTCTGGGCAATGAGGTCCAGCGCCGCGCTGATCAGCGCTTCGCGCAGGTTGCCGTGATGGTAGCTGCGCCGCCCGCCGCGGCCCGACCAACTCATGGGGCCCGTTCTAGCGCAAACGGCGCCGGAAGCACATAAGCGGCCCTGCGGGCGGCGGCGCCTCGGTCATGGCAGCGTCAGGACGGCCGGCGCACGAGCCGGTGCCGGAACCAGAAGGCGACGCCCAGCACGATCACGGCGGCCGACAGAAAGATCGGCCGGCCGCCGTAGCGGTCCATCACCGGCGCGGCCAGCGTGATGCCGATCGACTGCGCGCAGAAGAGCGTGAAGGCGAAAAGCGACACGGCGAGCCCGCGCGCCTCGGGCGCCATCTGCGTGGCATTGGTCTGCAGCGTGTTGTGCAGCATGTAGAAGCCGAGCCCGACGAGGGCTATGGCCGGGACGGCGAGCCAGGCCCACGGCATGAGGGCAAGCGTTGCATAGCCACCGGCGAGGCAGATCGCGCCTAGGGCGGCGAGCCCCGGCTGACCGAGCCGCGGCACGATCCAGCCGGCGTTGGCCGAGTAGAACAGCGCGCCGGCGCCAAACGAGGCGAGCAGGCCGCCCACTGCGCCGAGGCTCAGCCCGAACCGCTCATGCAACTCGGCGCCGACGTAGGCCAGCGCCCCGAACATCGCCATGCCCTCGACGAGCACGCTGATGAGCACCGTGCGCACCCAGCCATCCTGCAGAAGCCGCGCGGCGGATGCGGCGGACTGCAGCCATCCGGCGCCGCCCGTCTCCGGCTCCGGCACCCGCAGACGGCGCATCTCGGCGAGCAGCAGCACGCCGGCAGCGATGTGCACCGCGGCGAGAATGAGCAGCGTGGCGCGCCAGCCGAAGAGCTGGCCCAGCAGGCCGCCGGCCGCCTGGCCGAAGACGATGCCCAGAATCTGCCCCGAGATGTAGCGCGCCAGCACCGCCTGACGCTGCTGGTAGGGCACCACGTCGCCGATCCAGGCGATGGCGACCGGAATGATGGCCGCGCCGCCGGCCCCGGCCAGGAAGCGCATCAACACCAGCGGCTCGAGCGAGGGCATGGCCGCGGCGACGGTGGTGGCGATACCAGCCCACATCGAGCCCAGCACCACCACCAGCAGCTTGCCGCGCGCATCGGCGAGCGGGCCGACGAGGATCTGGAACACGCCGTAGCCCAGGGCGAACGCCATGGCGGTCATCGCCGCCGTGCCGACGGTGACGCCGAGCTCGCCGGCGATCTGCGGCAGCAGCGGATCGCACACGCGCAGGTTGGCGGCGCTGGCGAACGAGGCGAGCGCCAGCAGCGCGATGGCGCGCGTCGGCGTGGGGGTGGCCGCAATCTCGGCTCGGGCCTTGTCGGTTCCGTCGGGCATGTCCTACCGCTAGGGCCGGCGCGCCCGTTTGTCGAGCGCGGCGCGGCGTAGCACGTAGATCGGTGCAATGCGGCTTTGCCTTTTGCACCCTACGCCCTACGGCGCGATTTCCGGCACGACGGCGTTCACTTGCAGATGCGACCCTCGCCGTCGCGGCCGTGGCGGGCGAGGTCGAGATGGAAGTGGTCGCGATGGTTGATGTCGTGGGCCGGCCCGAGCACGGTGGTGAAGACGTTGCAGGCGCCGCGGTGCAC
Source organism: Hyphomicrobiaceae bacterium (assembly GCA_035652635.1). Lineage (GTDB taxonomy): Bacteria > Pseudomonadota > Alphaproteobacteria > Rhizobiales > Hyphomicrobiaceae > AWTP1-13. The sequence continues at coordinate 5,914 of DASRDL010000123.1, forward strand.
CTCGCGCAGGAAAGTGCGCTCGGCAAGGGAGCCCCACCAGCCGCCCTTCACCGTCACCTCGCGGCCGTCGGCGAGCACGAACGCCGAGATGTCGACGGCATTGGCGTGGCCGTGCTCGGAGAGGCGCGCGCCGTCGACATGGTTCATGGGCCGGCAGGAGTAGGAGGCGGCCACCCTCAGCTCCGCCACGGCGGCGCCGAGGTGGCGGCGCGCGGCCGGCAGCACCACGCCCTCCACCCAGCGGTCGACCGCCGGCACCATCGGGCAGCGCAGCATCGCCGGCGGGTAGAGCCGCACCCATCCGCGCGCAGCCGCGGTGACGGCGAACGGCCTGATCGCTCCGCACACGCCGGGTCCGCCGAGCGCGGCACGGGGGG
>DASRDL010000124.1:0-2358 GCA_035652635.1 Hyphomicrobiaceae bacterium
TACGAGGTCACCGACCCCACGGTCGACAGCCAGATGATCCAGCTCAAGAACTCGGGCGCCAACGTCTTTTTCAACATCACCACGCCCAAGTTCGCGGCTCAGGCGATCAAGAAGGCGGCCGAGATCAACTGGAAGCCGATCCATTACCTCAACAACGTGTCGTCCTCGTTCGGCGCGGTGTTCAAGCCGGCCGGCCTGGAGGCCTCGCAGGGCATCATCCTCGCGCTCTACCGGAAGGACCCTGCCGATCCGCAGTGGGCCAACGCGCCCGACATCGCGGCCTGGAAGGCGTTCATGGCAAAGTACATGCCCGGCGCCGACCTGCGCGACGACGGCCACAACTACGGCTACGCCGTCGCCAACACGCTGGTGCAGGTGCTCAAGAACTGCGGCGACGATCTCACGCGTGCGAACGTCATGAAGCAGGCCGCCAGCCTGAAGGGCTACGAGGCGCCCATGCTGCTGCCCGGCATCAAGATCAACACCAGCGCGACCGACTTCTATCCGATCCAGGCGGTACGTCTCGCCCGCGTGAAGGGTGAGTCGTTCGAGCTGTTCGGGGACGTGCTCTCCAACGAGAGCCCGAGCCAGTAACCCACGCGGATGGCGGCCGCCGGCACCGACCGGCGCCGGCGGCCGCACTTCACGGGACGCAAATGGCAGAGATCACCGCCAGGTTCGAGCGGATCAAGCCCCGGCCGGCCTACGAGCTGGTCGCGGAGGCGATCGAGCGCAAGATTCTCGCCGGCCGGCTCAAGCCGGGTGACCCGATCGGCACCGAGTCCGAGCTCGTCAAGCAGTTCGGCGTCAACCGCTCGACCGTGCGCGAGGGCATCCGGCTGCTCGAGCAGTCGGGCCTCGTCGCGCGCGAGCCGAGCCGGCGCCTGTCGGTGGCCGTGCCGCACTACCATCGCCTCGCCTCGCGCATGACGCGGGCGCTCATTCTGCAGCAGGTGACCTTCCGCGAGCTGTGGCACACCTCCCGCGCCCTGGAGCCGGCCGCGGTCGACCAGGCCATGCACAATGCCACCGAGGAGGACCTGGCCGCACTCGCCTCCAACGTCGACAAGACGCGCAAGGCCGCGGCCGATCCCGCCGCCGTGGCCGACCTCGACGCCGAGTTCCACCGGCTGATCGGCAAGGCGGCTCACAACCGCGTGCTGCTGCTCGCCAAGGAGCCCTCCAGCATGCTGGTGCGGCCGACCACCGCCTTCATCATCTTCAACAATCCCGGCGGCATCCCGCGCCTGATCGAGGCGCACGAGCACATCCTCGATGCGCTCCAGCGCCGTGACCGGGACAAGGGCCGCCTGTGGGTCGACCGCCACCTGCGCGATTGGCGGGCCGGCTTCGAGCGCGCCGGCATGGACCTCGACAGCCCCGTCGACGGCATCGATTTGCTGTTGCTGGGTGCGAAGCCCGCCGCCGCCGAGGAGCGATGACGGCTCGCCCGGCGCAGCAGCCTGTGATCAGAATCTGAACTTGAGATAGCCGGGGCCGTCGCCGGAGTTGGCGCGATCGCGGTTGGCGCGCCAGAAGTCCACGGTCTCCCGGCGCAGCGTGTCGGCGCAGCTCCTCCCGCACTCCATCCAGGTGCCGCCGGGCAGCCGCACCTCGAGCCGGCCCTGCGGGCCGCGGCGCACCGGTCCGCGCACCGTCTGACCACCGTAGCGGCTCTCCGCCGTCACCCAGCCCAGCGTCGCCCCCGCCGAGGCTCCCCGGTCGGCTGCCCCGGCCGATGTCGCCGCCAGGCCGGCCGCCGCCGCCACCGTTGCCGCCAGAGTTGCCGTGCGCATGCGCATGCTCGTTCTCCCGCCTCGCTCGGCGGGGAAGCTAGGCCAAGCCTCCGAAACAATTGCGGCTGCGGATGCCGGCGGAGCAATCTTTGGGGCCTGCTGTAGCCCAATGGCCACAGCCACGAGGCGGCCCCTCCAGGGGGAGAGGCTGCGGCAGCGCGATCACCACACGCCGCGGGCGACGCCGGTCAGCACATAGCCCCACAGGGTGGGGTGGAACCACTGGCGGGAGGGCAGCTCGACCCGCCGCGGCGCCAGCCGGCCGGCGAGTGCGTCCTCGACGGCGCGGATCACGAGCGGCAGTGCGGTCGCCATCTGCACGTGCTGGTAGGTGGCGATGTTGTCGGCGGGCGCGAACGCGGTCGTCGCCTGGTAGAGCACATCGCCGGTGTCGACGCCCTCATCGACCAGGTGCACGGTCACGCCGGCGTGGGCATCGTCGCGATTGCGGCGCGCCCAGTAGGCCCCGTTCTGGCCGCGGTACTTGGGGTTGACGCCGGCGTGGTAGTTGATGAACGGCGCCGGCACGCAAGCGAGCGTCTCGCGCCTGATGATGCGGGTG
>DASRDL010000125.1:0-4841 GCA_035652635.1 Hyphomicrobiaceae bacterium
GCGCCTGCGCCTTCGTCTCGACGGTCAGAATGCCGTTGCCGAGCGGCACGTTGTGGCGCACGGCAACCTCCATCAGCCAGTGATTGGCGTTGCGGCAGACGATGTCGTAGTGCGAGGTCTCGCCGCGGATGACGCAGCCGAGCGCCACGCAGCCGTCGAAGCGCGAATTCGCCTCGTCCGAGCCGATCACGCCTGCCGCCACCGCCTGCGCCAGCGCCTGGGGGATCTCGAGCGCGCCCGGCACGGCGATGCGCTCGTAGGTGCAGCGGGCGGCCTGGAGCTCGGCGATGGCCCCGCTGGCGAGCTCGGCGCAGATCGCCTCGTAGTAGGGCGACTCGATGATGAGGATGTGCGCCCCCTGCGAGCCGTCCGGCGCCGGCGGTGCGTCGCCCGGATCGATCGATCGCTTTGCCCGGCCTGCCATGGTGCCTCAGCTCAACCGGCGCTGGCCGACGATGCGCAGCCCGAACGCCTCGAGGCCCACGTAGCGCGACGGCGGTGCGTTGGTGAGAAGCACCATGTCGGTAACTCCGAGCGTGCGCAGGATCTGCGAGCCGACGCCGATCTCGACCAGCCGCCGCTCGGCCGTGACCTTGCGGCGCGGCGGCTTGGTCTCGGGGTTCTGCGCCACCCAGGCGGATACGCCCTTGGGCCGCAGGTCGCGGATCAGCACGATGACGCCGCGGCCCTCTTCGGCGATCGCCAGCATCGCCTTCTCGATGAGGGAATCACGCGAGCCGCCGGCGCGCACGCCGAGCAGGTCGGTCATGACGTTGACGGCGTGCACGCGCACCAGCACCGGCCCCGGAGCGGTGAGGTCGCCCTTGACGAACGCCAGGTGCTCGACGGGCTCGGCCGCGGTCTCGAACACGTGCAACATGAAGGCGCCGCCGTGCACGCTCTCCACCGCCCTCCTGGCCACCTCCCTGACGATGCGGTCGTTGCGCAGACGGTAGCCGATCAGATCCTCGATGGTGCCGATCTTGAGGCCGTGGCGCTGGGCGAAGGCGACGAGGTCGGGCATGCGCGCCATGGTGCCGTCGTCGTTCATGATCTCGCAGATGACGCCGGCAGGGTAGAGGCCGGCCAGCCGCGCCAGGTCGACGCTAGCCTCGGTATGACCGGCACGCACCAGCACGCCGCCCTCGCGCGCCACCAGCGGGAAGACGTGGCCGGGCGAGACGATGTCGTTGAAGTCCTTGGTCGGATCGATGGCCGTGGCGATGGTGCGGGCGCGGTCGTGGGCGGAGATGCCGGTGGCGATGCCCTCGCGCGCCTCGATGGAGACGGTGAAGGCGGTGCGGTTCCTCGCCTCGTTCTGGCGCGTCATGAACTCCAGCCGCAGCTGATCGGCGCGTTGCCTGGTGAGCGACAGGCAGATGAGCCCGCGGCCGTGCTTGGCCATGAAGTTGATGGCGTCGGGGGTCGCCATCTGCGCCGGGATGACGAGGTCGCCCTCGTTCTCGCGGTCCTCGGCGTCGACCAGGATGATCATGCGGCCGTTGCGCAGATCGTCGATGATCTCCTCGATCGGCGACAGGAACCCCTTGCCTTCGGCGTAGGTGACGGTCTTCAAGCCTTCTTTCACGATCGCAGCTCCATGGCCCGCACCACGTAGCGGGCAAAGACGTCGACCTCCAGGTTCACCCTGTCGCCGGGCTTTTTGGCCCCCAAGGTCGTGTGGGTCAAGGTGTGAGGGATGATGTTGACGCCGAAGCTCGCCCCTTCGACCTCGTTGACGGTGAGCGAGATGCCGTCGAGCGCCACCGAGCCCTTGGTGGCGATGAAGCGCGCGAGCCCCGGCGGCACCTCGATCGTGATGCGGCGCGAGTCCCCGTCGGGCCGAACGGCGCGGATGACGGCAAGACCGTCCACGTGACCCGAGACGATGTGCCCGCCCAGCTCGTCGCCGGCCTTGAGCGCCCGTTCCAGGTTGATGCGCCGGCCCGGCTGCCATTCGCCCAGCGTGGTGCGGGCGAGCGTCTCGTTGGAGACGTCGACCTTGAAGCGGCTGCGGCCCTGCGCCGCTTCCACCTCGGTCACCGTCAGGCAGGCGCCGTCGCAGGCGATGGAGGCGCCGACGGCGATGCTGTCGGCCGCATAGCCGCAGCGGATCGTCAGGCGCCCGCCCTCGCGCGCGATGAGCTCGCCGATGTCGGTGATGATGCCTGTGAACATGGGCCGAGCCTACCACGCTGCTCTGTCATCCCGGAAGTCGCGCAGCGACTATCCGCGGCCCGCCGGCCACATATTCGATCGTACGTTTTCCCTGGGCACCGGCCCTCGGGCTGGCGCCCCCGGCCGGCATGACAACCTTCGCGCCGAAGCCCCAACCTCAGCGCAAGTAGCCGGCGTGGTCCGTCACCTTGCCGGCGGCGCCGGCCTCCAGGGCGGCGCGCATGTCGGGTGCGATGGTGCGTTTGGTCCAGGTCTTCGGGTCGACGTGGACGTAGGTCGTCTCGCTCGTCACCAGCGGCTCGGTCTCGCCCGCGCGCCTGATCTCGAAGGCCAGCACGAACGACGTGTTGCCGATACGCTCCGTGCGCACCGCCACCTCGAGCACGTCGTCGAAGCGGGCGGGGCGCTTCCACTCCATCACCTGGCGCACGGTCTGGCACTCGAAGGTGCCGTCCATCACGTCGGTCGGGCGCGGCAGGGCTGCGCGCATGAACTCGAAGCTCGCCTGGTCGATGTAGTCGCCGTAGCGGGCGTTGAACACCACGTGCTGGGCATCGCACTCCTGGTAGCGCACGCGCAAGTAGTAGCGGAACGGCGGCGGCGTCATGGGGCGGGCTCGCTGACGAAACGGCCGACACGGCGGTGCACGGTGAGCCTGTCCTCGCCCAGCCGGCGCTCGTCGACCTTCAACCAGCGCTCGGCCCGGTCGAGGAATTCCAGGCCCTGATCGCCCGCGGGCTTGCGCCCCTTGGGCCCCAGCGGTGCGCTGCCGTGGCCGATCACCACCTCGTCGACGAGGTCGGCCGCCAGGAAGGCGCCGGCAATGGTCGGCCCGCCCTCCACCAACACGCGCGTGACGCCCTCGGCGCCCAGGCTCTCCAGCACGACGGTGAGGTTGAGCCGGCCGCCGGGCTCGGCGGGCATGCGGCGCACCTCCACCCCGTGCGGATAGGCGGGCGGGCTGCTCCTCGTGTCGCCGAAGATGGTCACCGGCACGCGCGCGGCGGTCGCGAACATGCGTGCGGAGGGCGCCGTGCGGAAGTGCGCATCGAGGATCACGCGCCTGGGCGAGCACCCCCACAGCCCCGGCAGGCGGCAGGTGAGCTCCGGATCGTCGTCGGCGACCGTGCGGCGGCCGACCAGGATGGCATCGGCCCGGGCGCGCAGGATGTGGGCGAACTGGCGCGCCAGGGGGCCCGTCACCCAGACCGGGGCGCCCGCGCCCGGCGCGATCAGTCCATCGGCCGACACGGCGATCTTGAGCTGCACGAACGGGCGATCGGTGGTCATGCGCAGGATGTGGCCGATCGCCATCCAGCGCGCCTCGTCCTCGCACACGCCGAGATCGACCGTGACGCCCGCCTGCCGCAGCACGGCGAGGCCGCGCCCGGCGATCTCGGGGTTGGGATCGCTGACGGCGCACACCACGCGACGGATGCCGGCCGCGACAATGGCGTTGGCGCAGGGCGGCGTGCGACCGTGGTGCGAGCAGGGCTCGAGCGTGACGTACATGGTCTGGCCGCGCGCGCGGTCGCCGGCGCGCGCCAGCGCATCGGCCTCGGCGTGCGGGCGGCCGCCCTGCTGGGTCCAGCCGCGGGCGATCACCTCGCCGGTGGCCTCATCCGCGATGACGGCGCCCACCGCCGGGTTGGGCGCCGTGCGGCCGAGCATGCGGCGCGCCATGCGCAGCGCCAGCTCCATGAAGCGGCGGTCGAGGTCGGCGGCGGGGCCTGGCGGAGGAACGGCCATCGAGGCTTTTCAGTGCTTCCGGTCGATGGTCTCGATGGGCAGGGACTTGGGGGCCGCGGGCGCCTTGTCCTCGCCGGCCTTGTCCTCGCCGGCGATCTCACCCAGCACCTCGTGGAAGTCGGCGGCCTCGCGGAAGTCGCGGTAGACCGAGGCGAAGCGCACGTAGGCCACCGGGTCGAGCCCCTTGAGCGCCTCCATCACCAGTTCCCCGATCACCGAGGAGGGGATCTCCTGCTCGCCCATGCTTTCCAGCTGGCGCACGATGCCCGATACCATGCGGTCGACGCGCTCGGGCGCAATCGGGCGCTTGCGCAGCGACACCTCGACCGAGCGGGAGAGCTTCTCGCGGTCGAACGGCACGCGCCGGCCCGAGCGCTTGACGACGATGATCTCCCTGAGCTGCACGCGCTCGAAGGTGGTGAAGCGGCCGCCGCAGTCCTCGCAGTTGCGGCGCCTGCGGATGGCCTGGTTCTCCTCGGTCGGACGGCTGTCCTTGACCTGGGTGTTCTCGCAGCCGCAGTAGGGGCAGCGCATGGGTGATGCTCCGCGTCTCCCTCTCCCGCTTCAGCGGGGAGCGGGTCGGGGCGAGGGGCAGAAACAGGCCACACGTCGGGCTCGCGTCTGCCCTCACCGTAGCCCTCTCCCCATGCCTCGAGAGGCATGGGGAGAGGGGATCGACTCACACATAAATCGGGAACCGGCGGGCGAGTGCAATCGCCTCGGCCTTGACCTTAGCCTCGACCTTCGCATTGCCCGCCTCACCGTTGGCGGCGAGGCCGTCGAGCACCTCGGCCATCATGCGGCCGATGTGCTGGAACTCGGCGATGCCGAAGCCGCGCGTGGTGCCGGCCGGCGAGCCGACGCGGATGCCCGAGGTCACCGTGGGCTTCTCCGGATCGAACGGCACGCCGTTC
>DASRDL010000126.1:0-7433 GCA_035652635.1 Hyphomicrobiaceae bacterium
CACCGTCTGGCCCAGCGTCGCGCCTAGCAGCACGTCGCCGAGGGGCATGATCACCCGGCGGTAGGTGAGGCGCAGCGGCGCCTCGCCGGGCAGGCGGACGACCGCGACGATGTCCTCGACGGTGGGCGCGCCGGCGCGGTGGGCCTCGCGATACCCTTGCGCGGCCCAGCGTGCGTAGGCGTAGTCCGGCATGTCCTCGAAGCGGCCCCCGACCGCCATCGATCTCCAGCCGCGGCCGTAGAGGCTGTAGCCGTCACCGACGGCGCCGATCTCGAGGCGCGAGGCGCCGTCGCGCGGGATGATCTGGAGGTAGCGCCCGCACGAGGCCTCGTGCACGGCCGCCACCAGCGCGCACCGGTCGAGGCCGCGTGACGCCTGCCACGCATCCTGGATCCGACCGAGGGAGGCATCCGCTACCGGAGCCCCCCAAGGACGGCGCAGGGCTCTGAAGTCGCCCGTGCGCCGGTGGCGCGCATCGTCGGCCAAGTCCGCGACGTGCTCCATCGCCTCGCGCCGCGGCAGCACGGTCGTGAGCGGGCCGCCGCCGGCGGCCGCCAGCACGCACCGATCCCAGTCGTGGTCGTCGAGCCACCGCAACGCCCCGAGGACGGCCAGCGGCCTGACGGCGCCCGGCCGGTAGCGCACCTCGACGGCGCCGTCGCAGCGACGGCGCAGGGCCACGTATCCTCTTTCCAATGCAGCTTCGCGGCTCAGAAGGGCCCGCTCACGTCCCCGCCCATCGAATATCGTCATGGTCGCGCCGTCGAACTCGGCTACAGTCCTCTTTTCCTAGCAGGAGCGGGGGCTTCTCACCAGCGAGCCGCGGGTGTCCGCGGCTCGTCATCCTGGCCGGGATTTGACGTCCCGATTGCTAGGTAGGATTGCTGGCAGGCATGGGGCTCCGGCCGCTATGATGCTCGACGGCGTCGCGCGCGGGGTTGCTGCCTTGGCTGACTTGCGGCCTCACGGACCTCTGCGATGCTTTGCCCGGACGAACAGGGGAACGAGCCGATCGGGCGCCCGCGAGAGCGGGAGCCCTCCCGGCGGCACGAGGCCGCGCGCCGACCGGTGGTCCACAGCTCGGTCCCGTGCGAGATGGCGTCCGCAGAGGGCGGCGTCGGTACGGGCTCGTCCCTGAAGATGCAACCGTGAGGAGTCCGCGATGCCGCAGTGGGAATACAGCAAGCGCAACCTGAACGAGGCGCCTGCCAAGGCCACCGACGTCGATCTTCTCAACGCCGCCGGCAAGGACGGCTGGGAGCTCGTCGGCATTACCCCACACAACCTCGCCTATCTGAAGCGCCCGGTCCCCGGTCCCGCGGCCGAGCCGCCCGCCAAGCAGCCGGCGCGCCGCAAGACGGCCTCCAGGCAGGAGTCCGAGGACTGACGCGCGGGCGCCGCAGCCTTTCTCAGGGCTCGGCCAGGCGCGCGCCTCAGCCCTGCTGCCTCGTGGTGGGGGCGCGAGGGGCCGCTGCTGCGGCATCGGCGTTGCTTGCGCGTTGCAGGCGGCGGAACAGCCGGTCCCGGCCGAGATCGAGGCGGTGCCGGCACACGTTGCGCAGGTCGCTGCCGTAGGTGCCGAAGCCCACGTGGACCACCTGCTTGTTGCGCATCTCCTGCACGAACTCGACGGCCGGAACGAAGTCGCTGTCCTCCGACACAAGGAGGGCGATGTCGAAGACGTCGAACGTGGCATCGCCGATGAGATCGGTGGCAATGCGGGTGTCGAGCATCTTCTCCGGCGCGATGGGAATGCCGCCGGAGGTGAAGTTCGACGAGAACAGCTGGTCCTCGCGCGGCGTGCGCCGGTAGATCGGCACCATCAGGTAGCCGATCTCGCGCTCGATCGTCTGCGTGAGCTCGGCCTTGTGCGCCTCGTTCTCCTCCCGCCAGCGCTCCACCGTCTCCTTGCGCAGGCGGATCGGCAGCGGCAGCTTGTCGGGCGCCGTCTGCTCCAGGTGCAGCATGGTCTCGAGCAGCTTGAAATAGTCGTCCTGGAACAGGGTGCCGTACACGTTGGTGCCGCGGTAGACGAGCGCCTGCGCGCCCTTGCGCATCCTGGCCAGCCAATCGCCGGTCTCGTCCAGCAGCACTTGCGGCAGCGCCGCCCAGTCGATGTCGTGGCCGAGCGGCCGGTCGCGCCCGTGCACCACCTGCGTCCAGGTCCTGATGAAATTGGAATGGTCGATGTAGATCTTCACCTGCTGGAAGTGGCCGGTGCGGATCTTCCTCACGCGCGCCTTGAGCTCCTCGGCGGACGCCGAGGCGCGCCGGGCGAAGGCATCGATCTCGCTGATCTCGCGGGCCCGGCGCGTGGCCGCGGCGGAGGCCAGGAACAGGCGCTCCACCTCGTCGTCGCGCCGCGGACGGCGCAGCACCAGCAGGGCGATGGTCGTTGCGAGGAGCAGGGCCGCCAGCAGCCACGGCAACAGCGTGTCCGCCGTTGCCATCGCGGCCAATCGGCTGAGCTCGCTCACGAGCGACTCGAGCCCGTGCATTGCCGTCTCCCCCCGATCCCCCGAAGCCAGACTACCAAGGCCGGCCTCGCCATCGGAGCCGTGCGGCATCAATCGGGCCCAATGAATTGAGGCTAGGCGCCCGGCTCGGGCTGTTCAAGATTTTTGCAAGCCCTCAGCCACTTCCCTCGCCGTTCCGACACCGCGCTCGAGGTTGCACCGACACTGCGCCACGCCAGCGAAATGAATGCATGACGGCTGCCGCGCGTCATGGCATTTTGGCAACGGGGGATTCGGAAAACGCCGGCCGGGTGCGCGGGCGACACGCCCGGAACTCGCCTAGCGCGGTCCGACCGGTTATCGAGAACGATGATCAGAGCGAGGGAGCTGCACGGCCTCGACGCATGATGCGAGCGGGAGCAATCGCCGCCATTTGCACGCTGCTGGCCGGTCCGGCGGCGGCTTGGGACACCTCTGTCGAACGGCCGGGCGAGGGGGGCTTCGTTCGCGAGCTGCGCGTGGGTGCGCAGGTCCATGACGTGCCCTACATGTGGAGCGGTTTCCACCGCGAGCCTTACAGCATCGACCTCAACCTCGAGGTCCTGTTCGCTCCGGTGGTCTCCTTCTGGGGCGGCTCGCTCCACCCGGTTGTCGGCACCACCATCAACTTCGAGGGCTACACCAGCAAGGCCTACACCTCGCTGCGCTGGCAGCGCGACTTTGCCAACTCGACCTTCCTCGGCATCGGTCTCGGCGTCGCCATCCACGACGGCGAGACCTTCACCACCGACCGCAGCCGCAAGGAGCTGGGCAAGCGCTGGCTGTTCCACGACAGCTTCGAATACGGCTACCGCTACGACGAGCACAACAGCATCTCGATCTACTACGAGCACATCTCCAACGCCGACACTGCCGCCAAGAACCACGGCCTCGATACGCTGGGTGTGCGCTACGGCTACCGGTTCTGAGGGCGCGGACGCGGCCGGCGGGTAGCACTTTGCCTGGCCTCGGCGATCGGCTATAAGCCGCGCAAATTCCTGCAGCATTCCCGGCATCATGGCCAAGTCGAACAAGGATACGCGCCCCGTGGCGAGGCTGCCCCGCGGGCTTGCCGACACGTCCGCCGAGCAGGTCCGCGGTCTCGACCGCATGCTGGCCACGATCCGCGACGTCTATGAATCCTACGGCTTCGAGCCCCTGGAAACGCCGGCCATCGAGTACACCGATGCACTGGGCAAGTTCCTGCCCGATCAGGACCGGCCCAACGAGGGCGTGTTCTCGTTCCAGGACGAGGACGAGCAGTGGCTGTCGCTGCGCTACGACCTCACCGCGCCGCTCGCCCGCTACGTCGCCGAGCACTTCGACCGGCTGCCCAAGCCGTTCCGCCGCTACGCCGTGGGCCCGGTGTGGCGCAACGAGAAGCCGGGGCCCGGCCGCTATCGCCAGTTCACCCAGTTCGATGCCGACACGGTGGGCACCGACAGCGTCGCCGCGGACGCCGAGATCTGCATGCTCGCCGCCGACACGCTGGAGGCGCTGGGGATCGGGCGCGGCGACTACGCGATCAAGGTCAACAACCGCAAGGTGCTGGACGGAGTGCTGGCCGGCATCGGTATCGACCCCGTCGGCGAGCGCGACGCGGCGCGGCGGCTGACCGTGCTTCGGGCCGTGGACAAGCTCGATCGGCTCGGACCGCACGGCGTCGCCATGCTGCTCGGCAAGGGGCGCAAGGACGAGTCGGGTGACTTCACGCCCGGGGCCGGCCTCGAGCCGCGGGCGGTGGACGCGGTGCTGCGGTTCGTCGGCGCAGGTTCCCAGGGGCCCGGCAAGACGCTCGCCGCCATCGAGCCTCTGGTGGCCTCGACCGAGATCGGCCGTGCCGGCATCGCCGAGCTCGCCGAGATCGAGCGGCTCGTCTCCGCGGCCGGCTACGACGGCACGCGCGTGGCGGTCGATGCCAGCATCGTGCGCGGCCTCGACTACTACACCGGCCCCGTGTTCGAGGCGCAGCTGACCTTCGAGGTCAAGAACGAGGACGGCCAGAGCGTGCGCTTCGGCTCCGTCGGCGGCGGCGGCCGCTACGACGATCTCGTCGCCCGCTTCACCGGCCAGCGCGTGCCGGCGACCGGCTTCTCGGTGGGCGTGTCGCGCCTGCAGGCGGCGCTGGCGGCCATCGGCAAGGGCGACCGCGGCGCCGCTGCCGGGCCGGTGGTCGTGCTGGTAATGGATCGCGCCGATCTGCCGCGGTTCCAGAAGCTGACCCAGACCCTGCGCCAGTCGGGCATCCGCGCCGAGATGTACCTCGGCACCGCCGGCATGAAGGCGCAGATGAAGTATGCCGACCGACGCTCCTCGCCCTGCGTCGTCATCCAGGGCGGCGACGAGCTCGCCCGCGGCGAGGTGCAGATCAAGGACCTGGTCGAAGGCGCCAAGGCCGCAGCCACCATCAAGGATGCCAGGGAGTGGCGCGAGACCCGTCCCGCCCAGGTCTCGGTGCCGGAGGCGCGCATGGTGGAGGCCGTGCGCGAGGTGCTGGCCCGGCACGAGGCGTGATTCCAATGGTGTCATCCCGGAATTTCGCGAGGCGAAATATTCGGGACCAAGGGGCTGCGCATGGTGCCCCGGGTCCCGGCTCTCCGCGCTGCCGCGCGCCGGTCGCGCGCCGCGATCCCCTCTCCCCGCGCGCGGGGCGAGGGGGAGCCGCCTGATCCCATGCCGGCAGAAGCCGCACGCGAGGTGGAAGCCCTGGAGGCCCAGGCGCAGCGCCTGATGGGCACCTTCATGCGCGCGGGCTACGAGCAGATCGCGCCGGCCATCATTCAGCCGGCGGGCCTGTTTCTCGACGTCGTCGGCGAACAGCTGCGCGCGCGCACCTACGTCTTCACCGATCCCGACGGCGAGGAGCTGTGTCTGCGACCCGACCTCACCGTGCCCACCTGCCGCTTGCATCTGGAGCGCCATCCGCACGGCAACGTGCGGGCGCGCTATTGCTACAGCGGCCCGGCCTTCCGCTACCAGGCCGCCGGCGGCGACCGTACCCACCCGCGCGAGTTCCGCCAGGCCGGCATCGAGTCGTTCGCCGCCGCCGATCCCGACCAGGACGACGCGGCGGTGCTGGCGCTGACCATCCAGGCCCTGCGCGAGGCCGGGCTCGACGACTTCCAGATCCGGATCGGCGACCTCGGCCTGTTCGGCGCCCTGCTCAAGGCGGTGCCGATGCCGGCGCGCTGGCGGCGGCAGCTGCGGCACCACTTCTGGCGACCCGAGGCGTTCCGGGCGGAGCTCGCGCGCCTCACCTCGAAGGCGGCGCTCGAGGCACGCAACGTGCCACCCGAGCTGGTGGAGCTGCCCGAGGGAAGCCCGCCCGAGGAGGCCCAGCTGCGCCTGGAAGCCTACCTCGAGCGCTCGGGCCTCGAGCTGGTCGGCACGCGCACGCTGGCCGAGATCGCCGAGCGCCTGCTCTCCGAGGCCGCCGATGCGCGCGAGACGCCGCTCGGGCCCGACATCGCCGCTCTCATCGAGAGCTATGCGGCCGCCGAGGCGCCGGCACGCGAGGCAGCGGCCAGGCTCGAGGCGCTGATCCGCCCGCACCGGCTCGATCTCGCCGCCGCGCTCGGCGCCTTCAAGCGCCGCCTGGCGCTTCTGGAGGACGCCGGCGTCGACATGGGGGCGGCCACGTTCGCGGCCGAGTTCGGCCGCGACCTCGAGTACTACACGGGCTTCGTGTTCGAGATCGTGTCGCCGCGCCTCGGCCCCGCGAGCCCCATCGCCGGCGGCGGCCGCTACGACGAGCTCATGGCCGACGTCGGCGCGCCGACGCCGGTGCCGGCCGTCGGCTCCTGCATCCACACCGAGCGGCTGCTGGCCGCGCTGGAGAGGGAGCGGCCATGAGCGACAGGCTCGTTCTCGCCCTGCCGTCGAAGGGCCGGCTGATGGAGCAGTGCTCCGACATGCTGGCGCGTGCCGGGCTCGTCGTCGGCAAGTCGGGCTCCGCGCGCGGCTACAAGGGTGAGATCGCCGGCCTGCCGCTGGTCGAGGTCAACTTCGTATCCGCCTCCGAGATCGCCCAGTTCCTCAAGACGGGCGCGGTGCACGTCGGCATCACCGGCGAGGACCTGCTGCGCGAGGCCATGGCCGACTGCGACGAGCGCGTGACCTTCCTCAGACCCTGCGGCTTCGGCCATGCCGACGTGGTGGTGGCCGTGCCGGCCGCCTGGATCGACGTGCGCCGCATGGCGGACCTGGAGGAGATGGCGATCGGCTTCCGCCGCGTGCACGGCCGGCGCGTGCGCGTCGCCACCAAGTACATGAACCTGACGCGCCGCTTCTTCGCCCAGAAGGGCGTCACCGGCTACCGCATCGTCGAAAGCCTGGGCGCAACCGAGGGCGCCCCGGCGGCACACCTGGCGGAGCTGATCGTCGACATCACCACCACCGGCGCCACGCTGCGCGCCAACGGCCTCAAGGTGCTGGACGACGGCGTCATCCTCGAGTCGCAGGCCAACCTGGTGTCGTCGAAGCTGGCCGCCTGGTCGCCCGCCCTGCGCGAGGCCGAGCGCGAGCTGCTGGCGAGGCTCGCAGCGGCTTGAGCCGCCGCCTATGGGCATCCGGCGGCGCCGATCCCATGTATACTGGCCAGGAGAGACGCAACCGATCGGGGCAGGGCCCATGGCACTGACAGCATTGGAGATCGAGCGCTACAAGCGGCACCTGGTGCTGCGCGAGGTCGGCGGCCAGGGGCAGCAGAAGCTCAAGGCCGCCAGGGTGCTGGTGATCGGCGCCGGTGGCCTCGGCTCGCCGCTTCTCATGTACCTCGCCGCGGCCGGCGTCGGCACCATCGGCATCGTCGACGACGACCGCGTGTCGCTCGACAACCTGCAGCGCCAGATCGTGCACGATACCGCCCACGTCGGCATGCCCAAGGTCGACAGCGCCAGGCAGACGATCGCCAGGCTCAACCCGCACGTGAGCGTGGAG
>DASRDL010000127.1:0-5160 GCA_035652635.1 Hyphomicrobiaceae bacterium
CGGCATCTGCGGGCGACGTGTCCGGCCTCAGCCCCGTCAGCTACGGCCCCGTCTCCGTGGTGCCGGGCCCCGTCAAGCCCAACCTGCTGCGCCCGCTGCAGTCGGCGCAGGCGCGCTGCCCCGGCGGGCAGCTCGTGTTCCTGTCGCGCGCCTGCGGCTGCAACGGCGCCTGTTGCCTGTGCTCGCGCCAGACGCCCTACCTCAATCAATGCACCTGCCGCTGCGAGGCGCAGCCCAGCCCCTGCGCCCAGGGCCACAGTGCCGGCCGGCCGTGACGGCGGTGAGCTTCAATTGCAGGCCACGACGCCGCCGTCGGGGCCGGCACGGCCGGCGGAGAGCTGGGTGGCGATCTCCATCGGGATCAGGCTGTTCTGCGTCAGGTACTCGCGCGCCCGCGCGATGTTCTCGTCGCCGGCGTTGCCCTGCGCCTCCGGCACGCTGGGCTCGTAGCAGTGGCCCCGGCTGTGCCGCTCGATGATGCTGCGCATGCCGGCGGACAGCTGCCAGCCGAGCGGCAGCTTGAAATAGTCGTAGTTGAGCCGGGCGACGTGCGGCGGCATCGAGGCGCAATTGACGGCGCTGCCGTCGCCGAGCGCCGCCGTCAGCATCGCCTCGGGCCGCTTGGGCGGGCAGTCGACGGCGCGGTTGAGGTCGCGCATGTTATTGAAGGCGATGTAGCCGCGCCGGTCGCGCGTCTGCAGCATCGTGCGCAAGGGCGGCGTGAGCTCGTCGATGCTGAGCAGCGGGCCGGCCGGCGGCCGCGCGCTGCCGATGACGAGGACGCGCACGACGATCCAGGGGTCCGGGTCGGTGGGACTCTTCGGCTCCACCTCGTAGGGGCGCAGGGCATTGCGCACGAAGCTCAAGGCCTCCACGCCGGAGCCCTCGAAGTAGGCGCCGTCGACCAGCGCCAGGCCGGTTTCGCCTATCGTCGCGGCCGGCAGGACCCAGGGAAAGCGGCCGCTGAGCCCCACGGCCGCGCCCAGCGTCAGGTCCTGGTCGGTGGGGAAGCCCGGCACCAGGTGCAGCTGGCCCGCCTCGTAGAGCATGTTGTCGTCCGAGCCCAGCGGCGTCACCACCACCTGGCGCCCGTCGCTGACGCTGGTCGTGTTGAGCAGCAGCGCCGGACCGGCATCGTCCGGCCGCCAGTGGCTGAGGAACGGCCCCGAGAAGGGGTTGTCCGGCTCGCCCTCGATCCGGGCCCAGGCGTGCTCGATGCTCTCCTCCAGCGCGCGACCGCGGCTGAACTGGTCCGGCACCAGCTGGCGCGGCAGGAACAGCTGCAGGAAGTCGGCAAAGAAGCCGCGGGCGATGATCGGCGCGAGGAAGTCCTGATTGAGAATCTTCTGCACCTTGTCCTGGAAGTCGGTCGGGCCGACCTTGCAGGGCTGCCAGGGACCGTTCCTGGCGTGTCGCTTGGCGAGGCTGGCGAACACGGACGCACCAAGGCTGCCGCCCGACACGGAGCTGATGGCGAACACGTGCTGGGCGAAATTGGGACAGATGTCCTGCAGGCGCGCCAGCACGTTGGCGGTGAACTGCGCCGCATAGAGCCCGCCACCCTCGGCCGCCACCAGATAGACCGGATAGGGCTCCTTCTGGAAGGCGTCGCGGTCCTTGCGCTCGCGATACCAGTCCTGCAGCGCGTACTGCACCTGGATCAGGCCGTGGCCCTTCTTGGGCGTGTCGACGAAGCGGGCGTGGTGCAGCGCGCCGCCCTCGAACATCGCCAGGCCGACGACCCACAGGAACAGCATGAGCGCGAACGGAATGCCATAGCGGTCCGACAACGATTGCAGGACGCTGAGCACGACCACGAGCACGCACAGGAAGAGCAGGAAGATGGCGAGCGCGCCCAGCCACTGCGACACCGGCACCGAATAGCGCGGGAAGAACGCCATGCCGACCATGGCGACGATGACGGCGTAGCACACCGTCTGCCACACCGGGCCGAAGGCGAAGTCGGAAGGAGCGCGCGGCGCCCGCCGGCGGCGCACCAGGGCTTCGAGCGGCGGCAGCAGCAAAAACAGCGCGCCCACGCCGGCGATCGCCGCGGCCGCGAGCGTCAGCTCACGCCGCGTATTGCTCATCATGGCGAGCGTCCGGTCGATCTCCGGGTCGATGCCGGTGGGCTCGGGCAGCTCCGCGACCGTGAAGTAGATGCCGGTGGCGGCGGCCCACAGCAGCAGGGCGCCGCACAGCGCCGGGCCCCACGCCAGGCAGGCGCCGAGCACGCTCGTCTCCTCTGCCGCCCCGCCCGCCCGGTAGACGCGGGCACGATGGTGCCCGACGCGGTAGGCGAGACAGGCAGCGAGCAGGAGCAGCGCCAGCGTGGTGGCGATCTGCGTCCAGTCGCGGTTCTCGGCCAGCGTGCGATAGAGGTCCCTCACCTGCGGCGGCAGCGTCAGCGTGAGGAAGGCCAGCAGCGCCGCGATCCCGCCGACGCGGAGCGTGCGCAGCGCCTCGAAGACTTGGTCCGACGGGGACCGCCCCACTCTGGCTTGCACGGATGTCGTCTCCCTCGGATGCGACGTGATCGCTTCCTCGCTCGGCCCCGCACCCGCCGTCCGTTCGATCCCTGCTCCGTCCCGCCCGTCGCCCGCGCGAGCCTAGCGCAGGTCACTGTCGCAAGCCAGCGGCCTGCCTGGCCGGGCGAGGCGCGCCATGCGCATCCTTCAGGCTCGCGAATTGACGTTCGACAACGTGAAATATTAGCCTGCTCTCGTTGCCGGAACGCGGCGGCGCAACAGGCGCAACGAATGGAGCCGACGAGCGTCGGCCGTCACGGGAGCGAGGCGATGGAGGGCGCGAAGCGCAACTGGGGGCTGCCCGATGTCCCGGACTGGGGCGACGTGACGCGCGGCTCGCTCAGGGATCAGGGCGGCGTGCAGTCGATCGAGCGCGCCTTCGCCATCCTCGAGGAAGTGGCCCGCCATCGCGGCGGCATCCGCCTCGGCGAGATCAGCCGTCGCGTGGGACTGCACAACAGCACCACCTTCCACCTCGTCAAGACCATGGTGCTGCTGGGCTACCTGCGGCAGATGCCCGACAAGCTCTACCGCATCGGGCGGCCGCTCTTCACGCTCGCCGCCGGCGCCCTCGACGAGGTGGAGATGGTGGCGCTGGCCACCCCCGTGCTCGACGATCTTTCCACCGCCACCGAGGAGAGCTGTCACTTCGCCGTGCGTTCGGGCCGCGAGGTGGTGGTGCTCGCCCGCACCGCCGGCGCGGGGCCCTTCCAGCTCACCGAGCGGGCGGGCGTCGTGCGGCCGGCGCATGCCACCGCACTCGGCAAGATCCTGCTCGCCGCCATGACCGACGCCCAGCTCGCCCGCTTCCTCGAGCAGGTTCCCCTGGAGCGCTTCACGGACAAGACCATCACCGGCACCGCCGACCTCAAGCGCGAGATTGCCGAGGTGCGCCGCAGCGGCGTCGCCTACGACGACGGCGAGTTCAACGCCGAGGTGCGTTGCGTCGCCGTGCCCGTGCACGGCTTCACGGGCCAGGTGCAGGGAGCGATCGGCGTTTCGGGGCCGATCTGGCGCCTGTCGCTGCAGCAGCTCAAGGAGAAGGCAAAGCAGGTGCGCTGGGCCGCCGCGCGGCTGTCGAAGGACTTCGGCTACTCCGCCGCCGAGCCGGAGCCTGCGCGCGTCGCGGAGAGGACCCGCGGCGGCCAGGCCAAGGTGCGCTGACATGCACCGCTCATCCGGCACCGGGCGCGAGGCAATGGTCGCCGGTGCCACCGGCGCCGTGGCCAAGCGCCTGATCGAGGTGCTGGCAGCCGACCCGGGATGGAGCGTCATCGGCGTCAGCCGCAACCCTCCCGGCTCCGCCCCCGCACGCACGCGCTACGTGCCCGTCGACCTGCTCGACCCGGCCGACTGCCGGCGCCGCCTCGAGCCGTTCTCCGGCGTCACCCATCTCTTCTATTGCGCGCGCGCCAGGCACGGCGAGGGCGGCACCGAGAGCGTGGAGGAGAACGTCGCCATGCTGCGCAACGTCCTCGACGCAGTCGAAGCGGCGGCCCCGGGGCTCCAGCACGTGCACGTCGTGGAGGGCCTCAAGTGGTACGGGGTTCACCTCGGCCCCTATCCCACGCCGGCGCAGGAGGACGATCCGCGCCACATGCCGCCCAACTTCTACTACGACCAGGAGGACCTGGTGCGCCAGCGCCGGCTGGGCAAGGAGTGGACGTGGTCGGCCTCGCGCCCCAATGCGGTGTGCGACGTGGCCCCCGAGCGCGTGCGCAACCTGATCCCCACGCTCGGCGCCTATGCGGCGATCTGTGCCGAACTCGGCATGCCGCTCGACTTTCCCGGCCGGCCCGGCACCTTCCGGGCGCTCACCGAGCTCACCGACGCCACCCTGCTCGCGCGCGCCATCGTGCACATGGCCACCACCGCGGCCTGCCGCAACGAGGCCTTCAACGTCACCAACGGCGACGTCGTGCGCTGGTCGCGGCTGTGGGCCCGGATCGCCTCGTTCTACGGACTGGCGGTGGGGTCGGTGCGCCCGCTGAAACTGACGGAGTGGATGCGCGACAAGGAGCCGGTCTGGCAGCGCGTCGTGCACCGCCACGGGCTCGAGCCGCGACGGCTCGATGCGATCGCCCACTGGGGCTTTGCCGACTTCGTGCTGGCCCAGGACTACGACGTGGTCTCGCGCACCACCAAGCTGCGCCGCACCGGCTTCGCCGAGTTCCTCGACACCGAGGACATGGTGCTCGACCACCTCGCCCGCTATCGCCAGGCCCGGCTGCTCCCCTGAGGGCCGCCTCGCCTCGTGTTGCATCGGGCATCCTGGGCATTGCCGACCTCGGGCACCCACGCGCGCTGCCCCGCTTCCGCCATGCCCGGGCAATGGCACGGGCCCGGCAGCTTCTCGCCGTCAACAAACCCGCAACCGTCGCCCATCCGCCGGGCCGCCGAGTCGCTGTACCCCGCACGCGGAAGACACTAGGCTGGAGGGTGGGCAGCACGCCGCCGGCCGCAGACGTTGCAGCCGACGGCGAACGCCCGCCCGAACGAGGCCTCGACCTCATGCAGCAAGACGCGACCAAGGCCGAGCTCGCACCCATGACGGGAGCGGCGCGCGTGCGGCACCTGCGCCAGATCCTGCTCTGGCCGGTGCAGCTGCTGCCGATCGAGGGCGATCTGCAGT
>DASRDL010000128.1:0-3247 GCA_035652635.1 Hyphomicrobiaceae bacterium
GCCGGCCTTGATGCCGAGCGCCATCGCCTCGGCCGCGGCGGCGATGTGCACGCCGGCGAGCAGCTGGTTGATCATCTTGACCTTGGAGCCGGTGCCGTGCGCCTCGCCCAGGCGGTAGACCTTCTGGGCGATGGCGGGGAACACCGGCTCGCAGGCGGCGAAGGCCTCGGCGGGACCGGCGGCCATGATCGTCATCTCGCCGGCCGCCGCCCGCGCCTCGCCGCCCGACACCGGCGCATCGAGCAATAGGATGCCGCGCTCGGCGAGCCGGGGGCTGAGCCGCTCGGCATACTCGGGCGGCACCGTGACGCTCAGCACGACGACGCTGCCCGTGCGCATGGCGGCAGCCGCGCCCTGGGCCCCGAACAGCACCGTCTCGGTCTGCTCGGCGTTGACGACCAGGACGATGACGACATCGCACTGGGCGCCGAGCTCGGCCGGGCTCGCGCAGGCGATGGCGCCGGCGTCGGCGAGCGGCTTCACGACCTCGGGCCGCACGTCGCATACGCGCGTCTCGAAGCCGCCGCGCAGCAGCGACCTGGCGACGCCGCCTCCCATGGAGCCCAGCCCGATGACGCCGACCTTGGGTGTGTTCATTGGCAGTCAGCCTTCTCGTGCGTTGACGGTGAGTTCTCGGCCAAAGGCGCAACCGTACGCAACTCGAAAATCCGCAACTGCCACCCCATCCACCGCGCGGTCCCCCCTCCCCGTGACGGGGAGGCGGTAGGGGTGGGGTGAGAATCCCGACGCCGGTGCTTGTGGACCCCCACCCCCGCCCCCTCCCCGCAAAGGGGGAGGGGAGCCCTACCGGAGTCCCGAGCCCAAGAGGTCGCGGGCGATGACGTGGCGCTGCACCTCGCTCGGGCCCTCGCCGACGCGGCGGATGCGCATCTCGCGATACCAGCGCTCGAACGGCAGGTCCTTGGTCATGCCGTAGCCGCCGTGGATCTGCATGGCGCGGTCCACCACCCGGCCGCCGGCCTCGCTCGCCACCAGCTTGGCCATGCCGGCTTCCGTGCGGAAGGGCTGGCCGCTCTCGGCCTTGTGGGCGGCGGCCAGCGTCAGCCACAGGCTGGTGCGGATGTCGATCTCGTTGTCGACGATCATCCACTGGATCGCCTGCCGGGTGGCGAGCGGCGCGCCGAACGTCTCGCGCTGCTGGGCGTACTCGATGGCGAGCTCCTGCGCCTTCACCGCCACGCCGATGCAGGCGGCAGCATAGGGAATGCGCTGACGCGACAGGCGGTCGTTGGCAATCGCGAAGCCGCGGCCGACCTCGCCCAGCACGTTGGCCTCCGGCACGCGCAGGTCCTCGAACTGCAGCTCGGTGGCATAGTTGGCCGAGCGCAGCGTGTGCACGATGCGGCGCACGTGGAAGCCCTTCATGTCGGTGTCGACGATGAAGCAGGTAATCCCGCCGCGGCCCTTCTCGGCATCCGTGCGCGCGAACACGAGGCCGAAGTGCGCGCGGTCGGCCCCGGAGATGAACACCTTCGATCCGTTGATGACCCAGTCGCTGCCGTCCTTGACCGCGCGGGTGCGGATGGCGCGCGCGGGATCGCTGCCGCCCGACGGCTCGGTGAGGCCGAAGAAGCCGCGCTTCTCGCCGCGCAGCATGGGGTAGAGATAGCGCTGCTTCTGGTCCTCCGTGGCCTCGTAGAGCTGGGCGAGGCCGGCCGAGCCGAACACGCCGTAGCAGGGCGCATAGAGGCCGGCGCGGTGCTGCGACATCTCCACCGCCATCAGGGTGCGCGTGACGAGATCGACGCCGGCGCCGCCGTACTCGGCCGGAATGTCGAGGCCCCAGAAGCCCATGGCTTTCACCATGCCCGTGAGGCGCTCGAAGTCCTCGCGTGGAAGCTCGCTGGCGTCGGGATCGAGCTTGGCTTCGAGCGGCACGATCTCCTCGCGCACGAACCGGCGCACGAGGGCGACGATCTGGCGCTGCTCTTCGGTGGGTTCGAGGTTCATTTTGGTCACTCGCTTGCAACGAACCGGAGTTGTGCGTCAGGTGAGTAGTGAGATGGTGAGATGGTGAGATGTTAGGGCAGTGCGTGCGACAACCGATGCTACTCGTGACCGGCGGATACTTACCGTCTCGCCACTCGCCATCTCAACCCGCTACAGAGGGCTCAACCTTCCGAGCCGCACCGGCGGGTCGGCGGCGTTCACCACCGGCAGCGTCCCGTGGTCGGCGACGTGCAGCATGAGGAGCTCCTGGTAGCGCGTGGTGTACTGCTGGTTGATCTCGTAGCGGAAGCGGGCGGCGCCGGCGGGAGGATCGCGCAGGGCGCGCTCCAGCTCGCTTCTCAGTCCGAACAGGCTGCGCCCCCCGGCGAATCCGATGTAGACGATGCGGCCGTCGCGATCGGCCAGCTGGTAGACGCCGAGCTGGCCGGGCAGCGCCTTCACCGCCTCGGCCGTGAGCTCGATCCAGGGCTTCTCCATCCGAATGGCCATGAGACCTCACCGCCCCTTGAAGTCGGGCTTGCGGCGGGCGAGGCGGGCGGCCATGCCCTCCTGCGCATCCGCGGAGCGGCGCACGCCCTCCACCAGCTTGTCGACGTCGGCGTGGTCGATGCCGTCGCGGAATGCCATCTGGCGCACGATCATCGCCTTCATGGCCCTGAGGGAGAGCGGCGCATTGGCGGCGAGGCGCTCGATGACCGCTTCGGCCGTGCGGTCGAGATCCTCGGGCTCGGCGAGGTGGGAGACGATGCCGAGCTCATAGAGCCGCTGGGCGGGGAGTGGGTCGCCGAGCAGGAGGATGCGCCGCGTGGTGACGGGGCCTGCCACCTCCATCAGCTTCTTGGCCAGGAACCAGCTGGGCGCCAGGCCGATCTGGGCGAGCGACATGCCGAAGCGCGCCGCCTTGCTGGCCACGACGAGGTCGCAATGCATGGCGAGCTCGTTGCCGCCGGCAATGGCATCACCCTGCACGACGCCGACGACGGGCAGCGGGTAGCTTTCGATGGCGTGCAGCATCGGCTCGATGGGCGAGGCGCCCTCCGGCCGCGCGGCGCGCTCGAGCATGTCGAGGCCGGCGCAGAAGACGCTGCCGGCGGAACGGATCACGGCCAGGCGTTCCTCCTGCCCCGGCGGCTCGGTGAAGGCGGCCTGCAGTTCCGCCATCATCTCGGCGTCGAGGGCGTTTCGCTTCTCCGGCCGATTGAGCAGTACGCTGCGCACCGCACCGGCAACCTGCCAGATCACCTTGGCCACGTTTGTCTCCTTTCAGAAAGCGTGA
>DASRDL010000129.1:0-2691 GCA_035652635.1 Hyphomicrobiaceae bacterium
GCACCTCGCCCCTCCACGCCTCCTCGGGAGCCGTCGTGCGCGCCTGTGCGCTCTCCAGCTCGCGCTTGCGCACCTCCAGGCCCGCCTTGGCCCGCGCCAGCGCCGCCGTGCGCGTGTCGACGTCGATCTGCGCCCGCTCCAGGGCCCGTTCCGAGATGGCGCTGGAGCGGATCAGCGCACGCGCGCGCGTCAGCTCGCTCTGGGCGAACTGCAGCTCGGATTGGGCGGCGCGCACCTCCGCCTCGGCCAGCGCCACGGCGGCCTTCGCCGCCTCGATCTGGGCCTCGAGCTCGCGCTGGGCGCGCACGTCGAGGAACGGCGGCGCGGTGGGCTCGATGACGGCCACCGTCGTCACGTCCTTCTTGACCCTGTCGCCGGCCTCCAGCGTCTGGCGCAGAAGCTTGCCGGTGATCGGCGCCGACACGGTGTAGACGTCCTTGATGCGGGTCTTGCCCTCCTCGTCGACCGTCACCCGCAGCGGTCCCCGCCGCACCTCGGCGAGGTCGACCGCCACCGGCTTCGGCCACATGGCCCAGGCCAGGCCGCCGGCGATGCCGACGGCGGCGGCGAGCATGAGTCCGCGCTTCATGATGTTTGCCGCAGACGACCGCATCTCGCTCTCCTAGTCCCGGGTCTTGAGCACTGCAATCAGGTCCAGCCTGTCGATGCGCCGACGCACGATCAGCGCCGAGGCGGCGGTCGCCAGCAGCACCACCAGACTCGCCTTGGCATAGGTCGCCCGCTCGATGGTGAACGGCACGCGATAGAGGTCGCTGGAGAAGGCCTGGATCAGGAGCCAGCCGAAGCCGTAGCCGATGATCCAGCCGAGCGGAATGGCGACCAGCGTCAGCAGCGCGAGCTCGGTGACGAGCACGCGCGACACCTCCGCCCTGGTGAAGCCGAGCACCCTGAGGCTCGCCAGCTCCCTGGCGTTCTCGGAGAGCTGGATGCGGGCGCTGTTGTAGACGACGCCGAAGGCGATGATCACGGCCAGGGCCACGTAGATCGTCACCGAGTAGTTGATGTTCTGGGCGATGGTCTCGCGGAAGCGGGCGAGCGCGCGCCGCTGCAGGGCGATGGAGCCGATGCCCGGCGTCGACTTGATGGCGGTGAAGAGCTCGTCCTGCCGCCCGGTGTCGAAGCCGATGTGCACGCCGGTGAGGCGCGGGCCGTAGAGCATCCGATCGAGGGCATCGAGGTCCATGAACACGGCGAGGCCGAAATAGCTCTTGATCACGTCGGTCACCGGCACGTGGTGGGTGCCGCGCCGCCCCTCCAGCACCTCCACCTCCACCACGTCGCCGCGACGCAGCCCCAGGATCTCGGCCACGCGCTCGCCGACGACGAGGCCCTGCTCCGGCAGCCGCACGGGATCGAAGTTGCGGTCGAGCACGCGCGAGAGGTCCATCTCCCTCGGCTTGCCGACGATGCTGACCTTGCGCGAGCGGTGCCCGTTGGCGAGCCGCACGGACACCGAGCGATAGGGCTCGGCGCGCAGCACGCCCGGCATCCGTTCCACCACCTGCAGCGCGGAGGCGTGCTTCTCGTCGGTGAAGTTGAGCGTCGCCTGCTGGCGCTCGGTGCGGAAGAAGGCCACGTCGATCATCAGCTCGACCGAATCGAAGGACAGCAGCGCCGTCACCAGGAGGCCGACGCCGAGGGCGATGCCGAGCGCGGTCGCCGCGGCGCGGAACGGCCAGCGCGCGACGTGGCGCAGGGCCATGATGGTGAGCTGGGAGAGCGCGCGCGAGGGCACCAGCCGGCCCAGCACGAAAGCGCGGTAGCGCGTCGGTGCCGGCGGCTGCATGGCGACGGCGGGGGCGAGCGCCAGCACGTCGCTCACGGACTTCACCGCACCGGCCACGGCGGCCAGCAGCGAGACCACCGCCGAGGCGGCGTAGACGTCGGCGTGGTGGCGGAAGATCAGGAACGGGAAATGGAAGAAGTCGGCGTAGAGCCGCGTGAGGCCCTTGCCCATCCACGCCCCGGCGACGGCGCCGATGAGGATGCCGACGGCGGTGATCGCCAGCACGATCTTGACGTAGTGGAGCGCGATGGGCAGCGGCGTGTAGCCCAGCGCCTTGAGCAGGCCGATCTGCTCGCGCTCCAGCGCGACCATGCGCGCCAGCGTGATGTTGATGAGGAAGGCGGACACCAGCAGGAAGATCGGCGGCATGACGCGCCGCAGGGCATCGAGCTGCCTCAGCTCGGCGTCGAGGAAGGCGTGCGAGAGCTGGTCCTTGCGGCCGGTGGCGCCGGTGCCGCCGTAGCGCGCCAGGAGGTCGTCGAGGCGCTTGATGACCTCGGCCTCGGAGGCGCCGCGCAGGAGCTTCAGCGTGACGGAGTTGAAGGCACCGTCGAGATCGAAGATGGCGGCCAGCGCCTTCTCCGACATCCACATCACCGCGAAGCGGCGGTCGTCCGGCATCAGGTCACCGGGACCCAGCGCGTAGATGTACTCGGGCGACAGCGCCACGCCCACCACCTCGAGCGTGCGCTTCTTGCCGTTGAGCAGCGCCTTGAAGGTGGAGCCGATGCGCATGCCGTGCGCCTTGAAGAAGGCCTCGTTGACCGTCACCTCGCCGGTGTGGTCCCGCTCCGGCAGCCGGCCCTCGCGCAGGTGGACGAGGTTGAGACGCGGCTCGCGCAGGTCGGGCAGGGAGATGGCCATGCCCGAGGCCGGCTCGGCCA
>DASRDL010000130.1:0-4968 GCA_035652635.1 Hyphomicrobiaceae bacterium
GAGCATGCGGGCCGGGTCGCGCGTGACGACCACGTCGATCACCACGGGCCGACCCTGCGCCGCCAGACCCTTGCGGAACGCGCCGGCGAGGTCGGCGGGGTCCTCCACCCGGATGCCGGTGCAGCCCATGGCCTCGGCCACGCGCGCGTAGTTCATCTCGGCGAGGTCGGAGGACTGGTAGGCGCCGGCGCCGTACAACAGGTGCTGCAGCGCCTTCACATAGCCCGAAGCGCCGTTGTTGAAGACGACGATCGTCACCGGCAATCCCATGCGCCGCGCCGTCTCGAGATCGCCGAGCGACATGTTGAAGCCGCCGTCGCCGGTGAGCGACACCACGGGACGGCCCTTGCCCGCCAGGGCCGCGCCGATGGCGCCGGGCAGGCCGTAGCCGATGGAGGCAAAGCCGCGGTCGGGCACGAAAGTGCGCCCCGGCCGCTTGGTGTCGTAGAGCAGCCCGGCCCAGTGGGCTGCGAAGCCGCCGTCGGCAACGAGGATGCCGTCGGCCGGCATGATGCCGTTGAGCTCGCCCAGCATGCGGGCGACGTTGATGGGCTTTTCCGCCGACGTCAGCCGCTCCGCCACGCCCGCGCGCCACCCTGCCATGCGCCGGCTCACATCGGCGGCGTAATCCTGGCGCTCGGCAGCGAGCCGTCGCGCGTCTCCCGCCAATGCGGTGCCGAGATCGCGCACGCCCTCGCGCACGTCGCCCCACAGCACCACGGTGGGCTGATAGGTGCGGCCGAACTCCTCGGGCAGAATGTCGAGGTGGATGACGGTCTTGCCCTTGCTCGGGATGGCGAAGCGCTTGGTGGCGATCTCGCCCAGCTTGCATCCCGCCACGAGGATGACGTCGGCCTCCTCGATCAGGGCGTTGGCGATGCGGTCGTAGCGGCCGAAGAGGCCGGCGCTCAGCGGGTCCGTGCAGGCGATCGCGCCCTTGCCGGTCATGGTGTGGGCGACGGGGATCGACTGGGCGCGGGCGAACGCGCTCACGTCCTCGGCGGCCTGCGAGATGTGCACGCCGCCGCCGCACAGCAGGATGGGACGCTTGGCCTTTGCCAGCAGGGCCGCTGCGCGCTCCACGTCGTCCGCCGCGGGACGGCAGCGGATGGCGGGCGCCGCCTCCCAGCGCCGATCGGCCGCGAACTGGCTTTCGTCGAAGGGGATGGTGCCGTGGCACACGTCCTCGGGCACCGCCACCACCACCGGGCCCGGCCTGCCGGAGGTGGCGACCTGGAAGGCGCGCCGGATGAGCTCGGGGATGCGGGTGGCGTCCTCGATGCGCAACAGCTCCTTGGCTGCCGGCCGCAATATCTCGGCCTGGCGCGCCTCCTGCGTCATGTTCTTGCCCGCGTGCAGGCGGTTGCTGTCGCCGATGAAGGCGACGACGGGCGAGCCGGCGTTGAGCGCCTCGATGAGGCCCGTGGCGAGGTTGGTGGCACCGGGACCCAGGGTTGCATCGACCAGCCCCACGCGGCCCGACACCTTGGCGTAGGCGTCGGCGGCGAAGGCGCCGCAGCGCTCGTCGTTGATGAGATGGTGGTCGAGCTTCAGGCGCCGTGCCGCATCGTAGAACGCCAGGAGCTGGAAGCCCCCCATGCCGAACATCGGTCCGGCGTGCAGGGCCTTCAGCATGCGGGCCATCGCCTCGCCGCCCGTCATCTCGTTCGCCTGGGTCATCGCGGCACTCCTGTCAGCCCGGCCGAGGTCGGCTGGGATCCCGGAGGCTGCGCTGGCGCGCCGTTCCGGGAGGACAGCAGGATGCGAGTGGCGGCATGGCCTGTCAACGCGGGCCTCGCTCGCCCGACGACGACACTTGCGGCGCGGCCGCGGTCTGTGGACGACCGCCGATGGGTGTGACTGCGGGCCGGGCGAAGATCATGTCGGCGGGGCCAGCGTTCGGCGCCGAGCCACGCTTTCAACTGTCATCCTCGGGTTTGTCCCGAGGATCCAGCCCTCCGCGGGGGAGAAGCGCTGGCACGGGGACGACACCGGCAGCGCAGTGCATGAGGGCATACCCGCAGCTTGCCGCCCGCTGGATGCTCGGGCCAAGCCCGAGCATGACACTTGGGGGAGGGGCGGTCTTCGGCGAAATGACGATGGTGAGGTTCGACAAGCCGGGCGCGGTGGTGGAGTATGCGGGCGGACGAAGGACAGGCGCAGCGCGGGAGGGGAGAGCAGCAATGGCACCGAGCGATCTGCCGCAGGATGTTGTCCTTGCCGACACCGCGACCAAGCTCGGGGCCCGGGCCGCGGGCGGGGTGATCGTGACGGGGTCGCACGGCGGGCGGTATGCCGCCTACCTGACGCTCAAGGTGCACCCGCGCGCCGTGATCCACAACGATGCGGGCGTCGGCAAGGACGAGGCCGGCATCGCCGTCGTCGCCATGGCCCAGGAGCTGGGTGTGGCGGCGGCGACCGCATCGCACGCGAGCTGCCGCATCGGCGATGCGGCCGACATGATGGCGCGGGGCATCATCAGCCGTGCCAACACCGTGGCGCGCGCACTGGGGGTCACGCCCGGCATGGGCTGCCGCGACGCGGCGCTGCGGCTGCTCGGAGCGCAGGCCTCCGGCCGCGATCCGCCGGCGTGCGAGGAGGCACGCCGCGTGCTGGCCGAGCCCGGCTGGCGGCGCCGGATCGTGCTGATCGACTCCGCCTCCCTGATCGCACCCGAGGATGCGGGACAGATCATCGTCACCGGATCGCACGGCGCGCTGGTCGGCGGCAGCCCCGCCATGGCGCTGCGCGTCGACGGCTTCGCCGCCGTGTTCAGCGACGCCGGCGTCGGGGCGGAAAGTGCCGGCATCACCCGCCTGCCGGCGCTCGATGAGCGCGGCATCGCCGGCCTCACCGTGTCGGCCGCCTCCGCGCGCATCGGCGATGCCGCCTCCATCTACGGCGACGGCGTCATCTCGCGCACCAATGCCACCGCGCAGCGCCTCGGTGCGCGCGTGGGCGAGCCGCTGCAGGCGCGGCTTCTCGCCTGGGCCCGGGCGCAGACAAGCTGACTACCCGTGACGTCATCCCGGCGCCGCTTGCGAGCGACAGCGAGCAAGCGGGAACAGGCCGGGACCCATGCACTTCAAAGCACGCTGTCGCTTTCGGCGTGTGTGCCGAACGGCGGCCGCGGGGGGCGGTCGTGCTTCCCGGCGAGCGGAGAGCAAGCCGGCCCGTACATGGGTCCCGGCCTTCGCCGGGATGACGTTGGTGGAGGTCGTCAGGGAACCGATACATCGTCATCGTAATGTCACCCCTACGTCACCACCATGACGTCATCCCGGTGCCGCCACCGTGACGTCATCCGTAACGTCATCCCGGCGCCGCTTGCGAGCGACAGCGAGCAAGCGGGAACAGGCCGGGACCCATGCACTTCAAAGCACGCTGTCGCTTTCGGCGTGTGTGCCGAACGGCGGCCGCGGGGGGGCGGTCGTGCGTCGTCACGAGCGGAGAGCAAGCCGGCCCCTACATGGGTCCCGGCCTTCGCCGGGATGACGGTGGTGGGAACGGATCGCGCGCAACGCTTCCGGTCGCGCAAGACATCGCGCCCATTCATTGCTGTGCCGTGTACTGGGTCCCGGCCTTCGCCGGGATGACGGTGGGGGCGGGCGTCACCGAACCGATACATCGTCACCATGGTGTAACCCCGACGTCACCACCGTGATGTCACCCCTACGTCACTACCGTGCCGTCATCCCGGCGCCGCTTGCAGCGGCGCTCTGCTCGGCGACGATGCGCAGCACATCGTCGCCGTAGCGGGTCAGCTTCGTCTCGCCGACGCCGCTGATCGCGCCCAGAGCGTCGCGGGTCGCCGGCCGGCGCCGGGCGATGGCAGCGAGCGTCGTGTCGTGGAAGATGACGTAGGGCGGCAGGTGCTGCTCGGCGGCACGTTCGCGGCGCCAGGCGCGCAGCACCTCGAACAGCGGCTGGTCGGCCACTTCCAGCTCCAAAGACCCTCCCTGCCGGCGCTTGGACCGCGCCCGCCCGCCGGCACGGGACGCCCCGGCGGGGGAGAGGCTGCGCATCGCTACGCGGCGCTCGCCGCGATAGACCGCCCGCACCCCGTCGCCGTCGCCGAGAGCGATCAGCGGCCGGCCGTCGTCGGTCACCTCGCGCAGCAGCCCCTCGAACACGAGCTGGTCGATCAGGTCGCGCCAGCCGGTGGCGGCGAGCTCCGTGCCGATGCCGTAGGTCTTGAGCCCCGCCTCCCAGTCGTGCACCTCCTTGGTCCGCCCCAACAGGTGGTCGACGACGCGGCCCCGGCCGAACCGGCCGCTCAGGCGATGCACGGCCGACAGCGCCTTCTGCGCCGGGACGGTCGCATCGACGGCCCGCGGGGGATCGAGGCACAAATCGCATTGCCCGCACGCCGTCACGCCGGCCTCGCCGAAATAGCGGCGCACGGCCGCGGCGCGGCAGGTGGTGCCGTCGAGCATGGCGTAGAGCTGGCGCACCTTGCGCGCCTGCACCGACTTGACGGCCTCGTCGATATCGAGGCGGTCGATGCGGCGCAGCGCCCAGGCCATGTCGGCGGCCGAGTAGAGCGTGATGCCCTCGGCCGGCTCGCCGTCGCGCCCGGCGCGGCCGACCTCCTGCCAGTAGGCCTCGATCGCCGCCGGCGGATCGGCGTGGATGACATAGCGCACGTCCGGCTTGTCGACGCCCATGCCGAAGGCGATGGTGGCCACCATCACGGCGGCGTCGGCATCGAGGAACTGCTCGAGGCGTCGCGCCCGCACGTCCTTGTCGAGGCCGGCGTGGTAGGCGAGGGCGGGCACGCCTGCGGCCGCGAGCTTCGCGGCCAGCCGGTCGACGCCGTCGCGCGTGCCGCCATAGACGATGCCCGAGCGGCCGGGACGGTCGGCCACCAGCTCCAGCACCCGGCGGTGGCCCTCCCCCGTCTTGCGCTCGGCGGCGAGCGCGAGCTCGGGCCTCGCAAAGCTCGCCACGAACTCGCGCGCACCCTCC
>DASRDL010000131.1:0-2638 GCA_035652635.1 Hyphomicrobiaceae bacterium
CCCGCGGCGGCGCATCGCAGGGGTAGCGGTTTCCCCCGGTTCCGCCTTGATTGTGCCCAGTCGTGCCACCATATTGCGGCCGCCGACGGGGAAGGGCAGAGTGCTGGCCTCCTGGTTAACTGGCTGTCGACCGACTGGCGCCTATGCCCGCTCTGAAGGATCCCTCCGCCATGAGGCATGCCTCCGCCCGCCCCAGGCGGGTGGTAGTGGCCATGTCCGGCGGCGTCGACTCCTCCGTGGCCGCGGCGCTGCTCAAGGAGCAGGGCCACGACGTCGTAGGCGTCACCCTTCAGCTCTACGATCACGGCGAGGCCGTCGGACGGCGCGGCGCGTGCTGTGCCGGCCAGGACATCCATGATGCGCGCCGCGTCGCCGACCGGCTCGGCATCGCCCACTATGTGCTCGACTACGAGCAGCGCTTCCGAACGACCGTCATGCAGTCGTTCGCCGAGAGCTACGTGGCCGGCGAGACCCCGATCCCATGCGTGGTCTGCAACCAGCAGATCAAGTTCCACGAGCTGCTCGAGACGGCGCGCGAGCTCGAGGCCGATGCGCTCGCCACCGGGCACTACGTCGCCCTGCGCCAGGGGCCGGCGGGGCCCGAGCTCTATCGCGCCCGCGACGCCGAGCGCGACCAGAGCTACTTCTTGTTCGCCACCACGCGCGAGCAGCTCGCCTGGCTCAGCTTTCCGCTCGGCGGCTATCACAAGGCGGAGGTGCGGGCACTGGCCCGGCGGTTTGCGCTGCCTGTGGCCGACAAGTCGGACAGTCAGGACATCTGCTTCGTCCCGCAGGGGCACTACGCCGACGTCATCGAGCGGCTGAAGCCCGGCGCCGGAGAGGCCGGTGACATCGTGCACATCGACGGCCGCGTGCTCGGCCGGCACTCGGGCATCATCAACTACACGGTCGGCCAGCGGAAGGGCCTCGGCATCACCGGCCCGGCGCCGCTCTATGTCGTGCGCCTCGAAGCCGAGACGAAGCGCGTCGTGGTCGGTCCGCGCGAGAGCTTGCACGCGCACTGGATCGCCCTTAGGAACGTAAACTGGCTCGGCGATGCGCCGATGCCGGCGGAGGGGCTCTCGGTCGCGGTGCGCGTGCGTTCGACCGCGCAGCCGCAGCCGGCTATGCTGTTCCCCTCTCCCGACGGCGCGCGCGTGCTGCTGCGGGACGGGGAGTATGGCGTCGCCGCAGGACAGGCATGTGTCTTCTACGCTCACGCGGGACCGGAGGCGCGCGTGCTGGGCGGGGGTTGGATCGGACGGGCGCTGAGCCGGGCCGAGGAGGCCGACAGGTTCGTCCGGGGGCAGGTCACGGTGGAGGCCGCTGTCGCGGCGGGGCGCACCGCGCCGAGCGGCGGCTAGGCTCGTCGATAGAGGGAGGAAGCGAAAGCTATGGGCCCGACGTTGCGTTCGCATGAGTCGAATGGCTCCAAGTCGTTCAAGCGCGTCAAGGATGGCCGGGCCGCCGTCGCCCACATCGACGAAGACGCCGTCAAGAGTGCATACCGGCGCTGGGCTCCCGTCTACGACAACACCTTCGGACGCATCGCCGCCGAGGGCCGCAAGCACACCGTCGAGATCATCAATCAGCGCCGTGGCCGCGTGCTCGAGGTGGGTGTGGGCACGGGCCTGTCGCTGCCGGCCTACGGACGCCACCTCGAGATCATCGGCATCGACCTGTCGCCGGAGATGCTGGA
Organism: Hyphomicrobiaceae bacterium; assembly: GCA_035652635.1. GTDB lineage: Bacteria > Pseudomonadota > Alphaproteobacteria > Rhizobiales > Hyphomicrobiaceae > AWTP1-13. The sequence goes on from DASRDL010000131.1 coordinate 1,700, forward strand.
GAAAGCACGCGAGCGCGTGGCGAACGAGGGTCTCCGCCACGTCGCCGGCCTTTACGAGATGGACGCGGCCCAGCTCACCTTTCCGGACGCCTCGTTCGACACGGTGGTGGCGATGTACGTGATGACGGTGGTGCCGGAGCCCGAGAAGGTGATGCGCGAGCTCGCCCGCGTGTGCCGCCCCGGCGGCGACGTGATCATCGTCAACCACTTCAGTGCCGAGCAGGGCAAGCCGGGATGGGAAGGCATGCGCGGCTGGGTGGAGCGGCGCATGGCGCCCTTCGCCGACAAGCTCGGCTGGCGCCCCGTGTTCGACGTCGACCGGGTGCTCGTCTGCGAGGACCTGACCCTGATCGAGAAGCGCGGGCTGCGTCCCTGGGGCCTGTTCACAATGATGCGCTTCCGCAAGTCCGGGCCGGCCAAGGCCGCGAGGTGACCGCGGGGCAGAGGCACGCCTGATCCGGCGGCCTCCGGCGGCAGTCGATACGGGCGGCGACGGGTGTTTTCCAACCCTCGAGATCGTTCGCCATCCGGGACGGGTGCCGTGCGCCCGCGGCGGCCGAGGCACGGGAGGCGAATTCACGCTTGACTAACGCCGTCCGAGGTCTAGTCGCGGGCACGGGCGGGGCAAGCCCGAGTTCGATCGACTAGACGTCTTTTTCCATTTTTTTCCCGCCGAGGCACGCCATGCACGGTCTCAACCCATTTCAAAGCGCATTGATCAGGCGAGCTGTAACCTCGGCTACCGGCGTGTCCGCAACGCGCGGGGCGCTCCGCGCCTTCGCTCCGGAAGCAGCGACGGAAGCTGCGGGTGAAGCGCACGGGCTGCAGACGCTCATGCGCCGGTTGAGCGCCCGGGTCGTGCGCGGGCACAATCGCATCTGGGACGACAAGCTTCGCCACAGCAACGGGTCGCTGGAGGCCAAGGAGGTGTGGGAGAAC
>DASRDL010000132.1:0-3256 GCA_035652635.1 Hyphomicrobiaceae bacterium
AGGCGCTCGCCGCTCGCGGGATCGATGCCGTTCTTGTAGCCGGCCTCGGCCAGCAGCCGGCGCGCCCGGCCCAGATCGAACTGGCGGAAGGGGTTCTTGTAGGCTGCGTCATAGCCGAAGATGCCGGGCGGCAGCGGCGACTGGGCCGGCACGCCGCGCTTGTTCACGAACAGCTCGAGGTACTGGCCGATGTCGATCGCCGTGCTCATGGCCTGGCGCAGCTTGCGGCCGCGCTCGCCGGCCGGCGCGCCGACCACGGGATCGTCCATGTTGAAGCCGAGGTAGAACACGCTGGGCTCCACCTCCTTGTCGAGGCGCATGCCGCGCGCCTGCATCTCGGGGGAGAGGCGGTCCTGCTGGATGACGGCATCGAAGCTCTCCTTGATGATGCCGCCGTCGTCGTAATAGCCCTGCAGGAACTTGTTGAAGCGGGGAATGTTCTCGCGCTCGCGGAAGAAGCGCACGCGATCGACGAACGGCAGGCGCCGGCCGACGTAGGCGGGGTCGATGCGTCCCTCGGCAACGTCCTCGGGATCGACCCCGGCGGGGAAGACGGTGCCGGGCGCTCCGGCATTGGCGGGGCTTGCGCCGTACCACAGCTCGTTGCGCTCCAGCGTGAAGCGGTATTGCTTCTCGTAGAGGGCGAGACGGTAGGGGCCGGTGCCCACGGCATGGTCGGCGATGCTGGGCCGGCCCTCCCTGCCGTCGTAGGCGGCGACCGCCTCCCAGGCGAGGGGCGTCGTGAACGGCATGGCGAACCAGTAGAGGATCTGCGCGTTGGGCTCGGCCAGCACCAGCTCCAGCTCGTGGGGGCCGTGCACGATCACGCCGGCGATGCCGCCGGCGCGGGCGTATTGCTCGTGCACCGGCAGCCGGGCGAAGCCGGGATCGGACTTGCGCAGCTCGGCGAGGCGCCGGGAGAAGTCGGCGAAGCCCTGCACCTGGGCGAAGCTGCTGATCACCGGGCTGTTGACGGCCGGGTCGGCGATGCGGGCCAGCGCAAAGGCAAAGTCGGCGGCGATCACCTCGCGCGTGCGGCGCCCCTGGGCATCGGGAGGGAAGCAGGGATCGGCGTGGAACAGGATGCCCTTGCGGATCCTGAAGCGGTAGGACTGGCGCCCGTCGCCGAGCTGCTGCGGCTCGGGCACGGCCTCGGCCAGCCCTGCGATCAGGCGGTAGGGCCGCTCGAGGTAGTGATACTCGAGCAGCGTGTCGAACACGTTGGCGGTGATGGTGTGCTCGGCGGTGGTATAGGCGACGGCCGGATCGAGCGTCTTGGGCGCCTCGTTGAAGGAGGAGTAGAGCACTTTCCCTTCGCGATCGGCTTCCGGGTAGGGATTGTTGGTGCAGCCGGACGCCGCCAGGCATCCGGCGAGCACGGCAAGCACGCCCACCGCTGTCGAGCACAGTTTCATGGGCCGGGCAGCCTACAGGCAATCCGCTCCGCGCGCGATCTCCGAGGATGCTTTCGCCGCCCGCCTCCGGGCACCTGGACAGAGCCGGGCCCGCCGTCGACAATTCACCTCGCCGCCGGCACCCGGCAGGGAGCGCCGGGCAACCGGGGACCGAGCGCGCCGACATGAGCAAGAACGCCAAGACGCGGATCCGCCTGGCCCAGTTCCTGGTGCACGGACCCACCTTCCACAGCCTCGCCATGTGGCGGCATCCGCGGAGCGATGCGAGCCTCGCCTGGAACCGGCCCGAACTCTATCAGCACATCGCCCGGGTATGCGAGCGGGGCGGCTTCGACATGCTGTTCTTCGCCGACCTCAACTACATCTCCGACACCTATCGTTCCTCGCTCGAACCGTCGCTGCGCTACGCCGTGCAGGCCCCCGAGCACGACCCCATCCCTCTGCTCTCCTACATGGGCGCCGTGACCAGCCGCATCGGGCTCGCCGCCACCTTCTCCACCAGCCACAGCCATCCCTTCTATGCTGCCCGCCTGTGGGCGACGATCGACCACCTGACGCGCGGCCGCGCCGGGTGGAACGTCGTCACCTCCATCAACCGCAATCTCGATGCCAACTTCGGCGCCGACCGGCCGGACGCCGACACCCGCTACGACCGGGCCCACGAGTACATCGAGGTGTGCCGCAAGCTGTGGTCGAGCTGGGAGGAGGACGCACTCGTCATGGATCGCGAGGCGCCCGTGTTCGCCGATGCCTCCAAGGTGCACCGCATCGACCACGTCGGGCGCTTCTTCAAGTCGCGCGGTCCCCTCAACGTGGTGCGCTCGCCGCAGAACGGCCCGGCGATCCTGCAGGCCGGCACCTCGGGCAAGGGCCGCGACTTCGCCGCCAGGTACGCCGACGCCATCTTCGCCATCCAGCCGCGCGCCGAGGACGCGGCGGCCTACTTCGCCGACATCAAGGGGCGGATGGCCGAGCTCGGCCGCGATCCCGGCGAGTGCAGGATCCTGTTCGGCCTGCAGCCCATCATCGGCTCGAGCGAGGCCGAGGCGCGCGCCCTGCAGGAGGAGCACAACGCGCTGGTGCCGGACGAGGGCGGCATGGCGATCCTCTCCGCCCATCTCGACTTCGACCTCTCGCGCCTGCCGCCGGATGCGCTGATGATCGACCGCACCGAGCCCGAGCTGCAGCGCCTGCGGACGCGCTACCGCAAGGCCGACGGCACGCCGATGACGGTGCGCGAGGTCGGTGCCCGCCACGGCCAGAGCGTCGGCCTGCCGCAGTTCGTCGGCACGGCGGCGAGCGTCGCCGACCAGATGGAGGCCTTCATCGACGCCGTCGGCGGCGACGGCTTCGTGCTCTCGCCCATCTACTGCCCCGGCGCCATCGAGCGCTTCGTCGACGAGGTGGTGCCCGAGCTGCAGCGCCGCGGCCGCGTGCGCCGCGCGTACAGCGGCTCCACGCTGCGCGACGTGCTGCGCCAGGAAGCCTAGGCAGCCCATCCCCCACCGTCATCCTGGGCAGCCCATCGCCCACCGTCATCCCGGCGAAGGCCGGGACCCAGGCACGGGCCCGCTCGCTCTCCGCTCGTGAGTATCGCTTCCCCGACGACCTCCCCCACCGTCATCCCGGCGAAGGCCGGGACCCAGGCATGGGCCCGCTTGCTCTCCGCTCGCGATTATCCGTCCCCGGCGACCCCCACCAGCGTCATCCCGGCGAAGGCCGGGACCCAGGCACGTGCCCGCTTGCTCTCCGCTCGCGATTATCCGTCCCCGGCGACCCCCACCAGCGTCATCCCGGCGAAGGCCGGGACCCAGGCACGTGCCCGCTTGCTCTCCGCTCGC
>DASRDL010000133.1:0-5543 GCA_035652635.1 Hyphomicrobiaceae bacterium
GGGCGCACGACGAGCAGGCGGGCGGCATCGCGCGGGGAGGCCGGCTCCAGCGCGATGCGGTCCTCGGGCAGCTCGAAGTCGAACAGGTCGGTGCGCATGATCGGGGTCAGACCCTGCGGCTCTGAACCCCTACTATACAAGAGCGCAGGCGAGGAACAGGCCTGCAGCGTCTAGACGTCCGCCGCCACCTTGAGGCTGGTGATCTTGTCGGGGTTCTGCACGGGCTCGCCGCGCTTGATCTTGTCGACGTTCTCCATGCCCTCGATCACCTTGCCCCAGACGGTGTACTGCTTGTCGAGGAAGCGGGCGTCGTCGAAGCAGATGAAGAACTGGCTGTTGGCGCTGTTGGGGTTCTGCGCGCGCGCCATCGAGCACACACCGCGCACGTGCGGCTCGGCGTTGAACTCGGCCGCGAGGTTGCCGAGCTTGGAGCCGCCGGTGCCGGTGCCGTGCGGGCAGCCGGTCTGGGCCATGAAGCCGTCGATGACGCGGTGGAAGACGATGCCGTCGTAGAAGCCCTCGCGCGCCAGCGTCTTGATGCGCTCCACGTGCTTGGGCGCCAGATCGGGGCGCATGGCGATCACCACGCGGCCCTTGGTCGTCTCCATGATCAGGGTGTTCTCGGGGTCCTTGATGGGGGCCATGGCTCGAAACTCCGTTTCTCGGGGGAGGCAGTGGGCAGTCGGCAGTCGGGGCGCAGGATATGTCCCGCACGCCCGCTACCTGCTGACTACTGCCTGCTGCCCATTGCCTACTGCCTCACTTCTTGTCGGCCAGCAGATACACCTTCAGCATCTTGTCCGGCTGCGGCGGCGGCTCGCCGCGCGCGATCTTGTCGACCGTATCCATGCCCTCGATCACCTCGCCCCACAGCGTGTACTGGCCCGTGAGCGGCCGACACCCGGGGCCGAAGCAGATGAAGAACTGGCTGTTGGCGCTGTCGGGATCGGCCGTGCGCGCCGCCCCCACGCTGCCGCGCTTGTACTCCTCCTTGGTGAACTCGGCCGGCAGGTTGGGCAGCTTGGAGCCGCCCATGCCGGTGCCGGTCGGATCGCCGGTCTGGGCCATGAAGCCTGCGATCACGCGATGGAAGATGATGCCGTTATAGAAGCCCTGCTTGGCGAGCGTCTTGACCTGCGCCACGTGCTTGGGCGCCAGGTCGGGCCGCAGCCTGATGAGGATGTTGCCCTTCGTCGTCTCGATCATGAGCGTGTTCTGCGGGTCGGGGGCCTGGGCGCGGGCGGCGGCCGCGAACGCGAGGGCGGCGAGCGCAAGGCTCATGACGAGGCGGATCAAGGAAGGGCTCCGATTGCGGTTCGAGGGGCGGGAAGCGTGCCTCGGCAGACATGGGGCACGCCCAGCCGACGATTGACTCCCGCCTTATGGCCTTTCTGGGGCACCCGCGCAATCACCGGCGAGCGTCGTCGCGCCCGCACGCAATGCCGTGCGGGCCGCGGGTGCGCCCCCGTCCCGCGCATCGCGGAGGCGGCGATAGCGGCGCTCCGCCGTCTCGGGCCTGCCCATGGCGTGGCCACGGCGCCTGAGCCAGACCATGCAGGCGAGCTGCCTTTGCGAGATGGCGCGCGCGCCGGCCGCCAGGGCCAGGCTCCTCTGCGGCAACGGGATGTCGTAGTGGTCGCGGTGATAGCGGCGGGGCTCGGTGCCGATCCGCTCGGCCATGGCATGCAGCTCCGCCTCGGTGTCGGCGATCATGTGGCAGAGAATGTGCTGCCCGAGCCGTGCACGCATGTCGTCGACGTAGACCGTCACGGCGCATTCCTCCGCTCAGGCCCCGCGTGCCGGGAGCGCTCTCCCCGGCTTCAAGGCTTACCGCTCTTGGCCTTGGCTTTGGCCGCCAGCCGCCTGGCGACGCCGGCGGGGACGAAGCCCGATACGTCACCGCCCATAGAGGCGATCTGCCGCACCAGCGTCCCCGTGATGTGGCGCACGGCCGGGCTCGCCGGCAGGAAGACGGTATCGAGGCCGGGCGCCATGGCAGCATTCATGCCCGCCATCTGCATCTCGTAGTCGAAGTCGGTGCCGTCGCGCAGGCCGCGGAAGATCAGCGTCGCGCCGGCGGCACGGGCCGCATCGACGGTGAGGTTGCCGAATGTGACGATGTCGACGGTGATGCCCGCCGCCTTGGCAATGCCGGCCGTCTCGGCCTTGAGCATGTCGATCTTCTCGTCGGTGGAGAACAGCGGCGTCTTGCCCGGATGCACGCCGATGCCGATCACCAGCCGATCCACCATGCGCGCCGCGCGCCCGATGACGTCGAGGTGCCCGTTGGTGACGGGGTCGAACGAGCCTGAGGTGAAGCCGGTGCGGGTCATGCTTTGTCGCCGGAGCCGAGCCACAGTTGTCATCCCGGTCGAAGCGCGTCGGCGCGCAGAGCCGGGACCCAGGACTAGCACCGAGCGCTGGGTCCCGGATCGACGCTGCGCGTCGTCCGGGATGACAGCACCTATCACGGCCGTCGCGTCATCGCCAGCGCCACGCCGCCGAGCAGGAGCAGCACGCCGGCGGTGCCGTCGAGCAGCCGCATCCGCGCCGCATCGAGCCTGGCGCGCGCCCTCGCAACGGCCAGCGTATAGCCCACGTCAACGGCCGCCAGCACCGCTACGAACAGCACCGCCAGCACGGAAAGCTGCAGCACCGCATCGCGCGCAGGATCGATGAATTGCGGCAGGAAGGCACCGAGGAACAACAGCACTTTGGGGTTCGACAGGCTCACGAGCACGCCCTCGACGTAGAGATTGGCGCCCGTGGTTCGCACCGCAGGCAGGCTGCCGGGGCCACGCCGGCGCAGCTGCCACAGCGTGCGCCCGCCCAGGTAGACGAGATAAAGCGCGCCGATCCAGCGGACCACGTCGAACCACTCGGCCATGAACACCATGACGGAGCTCATGCCGGCCGCGGCGGCGGTGACGAGCAGTGCAAGACCGGTGGTCGTCCCGGCCAGCGTCACTAGGCCGGCGCCCAGCCCCCTCGAGAGCGTGTTGGCGAGAATCAGCGACATGTTGGGCCCGGGGGTCAGCCCGAGCAGGACACAGGCGGCGATGAAGGTGGCAAGCACTTCGGGCGACATGGGCGGACCGGGGACGAGGGGGCAGGGGTCAGGCGTCAGGAATTAGGCGACGAGCGCTGCCGACGCAAGAAGCCCCTTCAGTGGTACTCGCTGACCCCTAGAACCTGACCCCTGAAACCTGGCCCCTTCCCCCTGGCGCACGCGAGCGCCGCCGCGGCGGACGCCGCAGCTTGGCGTGCACCATGCCGATGAACGGGGCAATGAACGAGGCGAGCAGCCCGGCTGCGGCAGCCTCGCTGGCACCCGCCGTCGCGGCGCCCGTGGCCGCCACCAGCACCGCCGTGGCAGCGAGGCCGGCCGCAAAGCCCAGAAGATAGGCGATGGCACTGCGGGCGCGCCCGCTCTTTGCCTCGAGCATGATCGCGTAGGTCGGCCACGCCGAAGCCAGCGCCGCGGCCACCACCGCGACCGCCGGCACCACATCCATCGACGCTTCGCTCACGGCGATTCACACTTGGTCGTTGCACTGTTGCCGTGATGATATGATTCGATGCCGGGAATGAGGCGGAGCCGGTGCCGATCGTCTTCAAGATCTGTCACGCGTCGGAATGGGCCCAGGCCGAGCGGACGGGCAGCTTCCGCGGCTCTGCGGTCGATGCACGCGACGGATACATCCACCTGTCGGCGGCCGACCAGGTTGCGGACACGGCCGCGCGGCATTTCGCCGGGGCCGAAGGGCTGGTGCTGGTGGCCGTGGACAGCGTTCTCCTCGGACCGGCGCTCGCGTGGGAGCCCTCGCGCGGCGGCGCGCTGTTTCCGCACCTCTACGCGCCCCTTCCCCTCTCCGCCGTGCTCTGGACGAGACCACTGCCGCTCGCGCCCGACGGCCGTCACGTCGTCGGCGACCTCGCCGCGCGGTGACGGCCGCAGCCCTGATCCGCGCCGCCTGTGGTCCACGCCAGATTGTGCGTGATCCCCCCGGCGCGGCTATGCTAGGTGCCTTGGCTCGCCGGATGGGTGGCCGAGTGGTTTAAGGCACCGGTCTTGAAAACCGGCGTGGGCTCACGCTCACCGGGGGTTCGAATCCCTCCCCATCCGCCATGGACCATTGAAATCACATAGCTCTTCCGCGCATTACCGGGCCGGCCGATATTCCGGACCATGGCCGTTTTGCCCGCTGGCGCCCCGGGGGGCCGCGCATGAGCGAGCCCGGCACGAGGCCCGCCCGGGAGCGGGTGTGAGCACACCCGCGTCCCTGAATTCGCGCCTTCTGGCCGGCAACGCGTCGTCCCCGTTTGGCGTAACGCGCACGTCCTGCGAGTTCCGCTTCCTGGCCTGAGCGACAAAGGTGCCGGCGGGTCGTCGGCTCCCTCGTCGCCGATGTCCGACATTGGCGCGCACCCGACTATCCGACCCATGCCTTGCCGTGCCCCGGTCGGCGCCACATTGACAAAAGGGGAAGTGGAATTTTGACTGCGCTCACTTTTTTGCCGAGGCGAACGGGAGTTCGGCATTGGAAGCGGAACCCACGAAGTTTCGGGAGTACGTGATTCCGTCGCTTGCCGCCTTGGCCGGGTTGTTGGCGCTGTGGTGGGCGTCCAACCATTTGCTCACTCTCCCCAAAAGTGCGATCCCGCGACCACCGGCAAAGGTCGAGCCCAAGCAGGCGGAAGGCGCCGAGCGCAAGCAGAGGGAGGAGGCCGATCGCGGGCAAGCGGCAAGCACCCCAGAGAAGCAGCCCGAGCAGGCCGAACGCAAGCCGGCGGCAGGCAAGCCCGAGGCCTCCACACTCGAGGACCTGCCCGCGCTCGTGCTTCGTTCCGATGGCAAGGCCGATTGGCATGCCATCACCGGACTTCACGTCGCTGCCGCGACACCCGGTCGGGGCGCGGCCCCAGCCCTGCGGCTGAGGGCGCTGCCGACCGCAGGGCGCCATCTGGTAGCCGTGCAGGTGCTGGGCCTCACACCCTCGGCGACCTATCGAATCGTCGGCTGGTTTGCGAAGGCCCCCGGCGGGCACCTCATGATCGAGGTGCGGGACGGAGCGGACGCAACCACCGGGCAACCCGCTCACTACGGGTTTGCCGACTTCGACCTCGGCAACGCTCTCGTCACCCGGGTCTCCGGCGATGTTCGCTCTGCCGGCATTGCGCCGGACGGAGACGGTTGGATGAAGGCGTGGGTCGACCTGCCCAGCAGGGACGGCAGTGTTTTCGCCGTGTTCGGCATACTCGAAGGGCCGAGCAACAATCATGTTTTCCAAGGGACGGGGCAGGAAATCGTCTTCGGCGGGGCCGAGGTCCAGCGGCAGTCGTAGCCGGGTGCAGCATCGAGCCGGAGAAGGAGGCCCGGCGCAGGATGTCGGCCAAGGCCACATTGCCGGCGTCACCCGCGCTGCCAAAGGATTCACTCCGGCGGGTAGCGTAGACCGCGGGAGGTCTCTTCGCTCACGCCACCTCGGTGACCGAAGCGACCTGCGCCGGCATCTCCGCAGTCCGATCCGGCCCCGGCCACA
>DASRDL010000134.1:0-6866 GCA_035652635.1 Hyphomicrobiaceae bacterium
CGAGAGCACGGCCATTCACCCCTCTCAGCTGCCGCAGCGCACGCACGTGCAGGTGGTTGCCGAGAGCGACTGGGAACGGGCTAGGGTGAAGTGGTTCAATCGGGTCCGTGGCTTTGGATTTCTCACCCGTGGCGAAGGCACACCGGACATTTTCGTGCATATGGAGACGCTGCGCCGCTTCGGCTTCACCGAGCTGCGCCCGGACCAGATCGTCCAGGTCCGCTGGGGCATGGGCATCAAGGGCTGCATGGCCGCCGAGCTGCGGCCGGACGGCGTCACGCCGGGGCTGCCGCCCAAGCATTGAGCCCGGCACCGCGACTGCGCCGGCCGCACCGGCGAAGCTTTCAAGCATCGGCCGAGCCGCCCTTGGGGCGGCTTGGCTGCTCGTCGTGCTGGTCCTGACGGCCAGTCTTCCGGGACCGGCCGACGCCATGCGCCGCGAAACCATGAAGCTCGTGACCCGGAGCGCGACGCATACCATCGACGTGGAGATCACCGAGACGGCCCAGGAGAAGGCCCAGGGCCTGATGTTCCGCACCCGCTTGGCCGACAGCAACGGGATGCTGTTCTTCTATGACCATCCCCAGGAGATCACCATGTGGATGCGCAACACCTACATCCCGCTCGACATGGTGTTCATCCGCGCCGACGGCGTCGTGCACCGGATCGAGGCGCGCACCGAGCCTCTGTCGGAGGACATCATAGCCTCGCGCGGCGACGTCGTGGCCTGCCTGGAGCTTGCGGGCGGCGCCGCCGAACGGCTGGGTCTGAAGCCCGGCGACCGTGTCGAGCACCGGCTGTTCCGCCCGTCCGGGGCGAAAAAGTAGCGCCGGTGGCCGTCAGCGCTCCCAGGGTCCGCCGTTGTACCTGACGGCCGGCCGGCCCGACTGCTCCAGCCAGGCGAGCAGCATGAGGCCGGCGAGGAAGCCGCCGATGTGCGCCCACCAGGCGATGCCCGCGCCCGCGAACGGCGAGAGGAGCTCACTCGCCCCCTGCAGCACCTGGACGAAGAACCAGATGCCGGCGAACACCATCGCCGGCACGTCGAAGAACAGCGGGATGATGATGATCGGCACCAGCACACGCACCAGCGCGAACGGGAAGCGCACCGCGTAGGCGGCGATGATGCCGGCGATCGCTCCCGACGCCCCGAGCACCGGCACGGTCGAATCGGCATTGAAGAGCGCGTGCGCCACGCTCGCTGCAACCCCGCTCAGGAGATAGAGGACCGTAAAGCGCACCGGCCCCAGCCGGTCCTCGAGCGCCGGCCCGAAGATCCACAGCGTCCACATGTTGAGGATGATGTGCAGGAAGCCGCCGTGCAGGAACGTGTTGGTCAGGAACGGCGTGAAGTCGGTCGGCGACAGCCCGACCTGATAGGACCAGCGCGGGCTGAAGTAGCGGACGGGCACGAGAGCGTGCTCGTAGAGGAACACCTGCAGCTCCTCAGGGCTCAGCCCCAGCTGGTACAGGAACGCGGCGGCGTTGAGGGCGATGATCGCCCACACTACCACCGGTTCACGGCTGCGGCTGACATTGTCGCGAAGCGGAAACAAGGGGCGCCTTTCACGTAGCGAGACCCGAATCTGGGAACTGCGCCGGGGGCGCGCAAGCTGCGGCGGCCTCAACTGCTCGGGAGGCGCTCCCCACGCGACGTGCACCACGTCACGCGCGGACGGCGCCGGGATGCCTGGGATGGGGTGGTAGCGGAGGCCAGACTTGAACTGGCGACCTTCGGATTATGATTCCGCTGCTCTAACCAACTGAGCTACTCCGCCACGCCGGGGCTGCAACCCGGTGCGGACTGCACGCCCGGGGCACGGATTCTGGGAAGCCTGCCCTGCCGGCGTCGGCCGCGCCACGGGAGATAAGAGAGAACGGGCCGGTTGTCCACCCTTGCCGGTGGACACGGGGCTCAGTCGGGCTCGAGCACGGTCTCGGCATCGGGGCGGCCGCGGCGGGACTTGCGCGCGCGCAGGCGCAGCACCGTGGCCGGACGCTTCCGGGCGGCCTGCCGGATTGCCCGTTCGCGCCCCTCGCGCAGGATGGCGAGGAGCAGATGCATCTTCTGCAAGTCGAACTCGTCGACGGCCGCGCTGCGGCCCTCGATCGCTGCCTGCCGGAGGCGCAGCTCCTGGGCCTCGATCTGCCGCTGGGCGGTGGCGATGCACCGCTCGAGGCGCTCGATCTGCGCCGGCCTGCACTGGGATGCCATGCGCATCTCCTTCGCCTCCGGATGAGATACGGCAACCACGCGGCCAGCGGGGCCTCAACTTCGCATCACCGTAAGTATTGGGTAAGCGCGGCGGCCGGATTTTGCCGCCGGCCCCTCCGATGCATGCACCGGCGCCACCGGGAGCCCGCCGGCGGGGCAGACCGGGGCCGGCAGAAGGGTTTGGCCTTCCGCGGCGGCCAATTTTGCCTATCATCGCCCACTCCGGGATCTGGCCCATCGCATCGGTCGCGCGCTCCACCGCGGCGCAAGCGGCGCGGGCCCGACCCCTTCGCCAGGGGCACGCATGTTCAAGAAAATCCTGATCGCCAACCGCGGCGAGATCGCCTGCCGGATCATCCGAAGCGCCCACCGGCTCGGCATCAAGACCGTGGCCGTCTACTCGGAGGCAGACCGCGACAGCCTGCACGTCGAGATGGCGGACGAGGCCGTGGGAATCGGCCCGCCGCCGGCCGCCCAGTCCTACCTGCTGATCGACAAGATCGTGGAAGCCTGCAAGCAGACGGGCGCGCAAGCCGTGCACCCGGGCTACGGCTTCCTCTCCGAGCGCGAGGCGTTTCCCATCGCACTGGAGAAGGCCGGCATCGTTTTCATCGGTCCCAATCCGCGGGCCATCGCCGCCATGGGCGACAAGATCGAGAGCAAGAAGGCCGCCGCCCGCGCCAAGGTCTCCACCGTTCCCGGCCACCTCGGCGAGATCGCCGATGCCAAGCAGGCGCTCAGGATCGCGGCGGAGATCGGCTATCCGGTGATGATCAAGGCCTCGGCCGGCGGCGGCGGCAAGGGCATGCGCATCGCCTACTCGCCGCAGGAGGCCGAGGAGGGCTTCGCGCTCGCCCGCTCGGAGGCCAAGTCGAGCTTCGGCGACGACCGCGTCTTCATCGAGAAGTTCATCGAGAACCCGCGCCACATCGAGATCCAGGTGCTGGGCGACAAGCACGGCCACGTCATCCACCTGGGCGAGCGCGAATGCTCCATCCAGCGCCGCAATCAGAAGGTGATCGAGGAGGCGCCCTCGCCGCTGCTCGATGCCAGGACGCGCAAGGCGATGGGCGAGCAGGCCGTGGCGCTGGCCAAGGCGGTGGGCTACGACAGCGCCGGCACGGTGGAGTTCGTCGCCGGCCAGGACCGCTCGTTCTACTTCCTGGAGATGAACACGCGCCTGCAGGTCGAGCATCCGGTCACCGAGCTCGTCACCGGCATCGACCTCGTCGAGCAGATGATCCGCATCGCCGCCGGCGAGAAGCTCACCATCAAGCAGGCCGACGTGAAGCTCTCGGGCTGGGCCGTGGAATCGCGCGTCTACGCCGAGGACCCCTACCGCAACTTCCTCCCTTCCATCGGCCGCCTCACGCGCTACCGCCCACCCCGGGAGGGCTCCTCGAACGGCGGCACGGTGCGCAACGACACCGGCGTGTTCGAGGGCGCCGAGATCTCCATGTTCTACGACCCCATGATCGCCAAGCTCGTCACCCATGCGCCGACGCGCGAGGCGGCCATCGACCTGCAGGCGGACGCACTCGATGCTTTCGTCATCGACGGGGTGGAGCACAACATTCCCTTCCTCGCCGCGCTGATGCAGCACCCGCGCTGGCGCGAGGGGCGGCTCTCCACCGGGTTCATCGCCGAGGAGTTCAAGGGCGGTTTCAGGCCGCGCGCACCCGCCGGCGTCGAGCTCGACATCATCGCGGCGGTCGCCATCGCCATCGACCACTCGAGCAACCGGCGACGCCGCGAGATCACCCAGCAGATGGGCGGGCCGCCCGTGCGCTTCGCCGCCAAGCGCATCGCCCAGGTGGGCGCGCTGCAGGTGGCGGCTCTGGTCGAGGGCGCGCTCGGCGCACCCACCAAGGTCACCCTGCTCGACGACACCGGCAAACGGCGCGAGACGCTCGAATTGCAGTCGGACTGGTGGCCGGGTGCGCCGGTGTGGACCGGCATGGTGCACGGCCGGCCGGTGTCGGTGCAGGTGCGCCCGGCCCTCAACGGCTACGACCTCGCCTACCGCGGCATCCGTGCCAAGGTGCACGTCTACACGGAACAGGAGGCCGCACTGGCGGCGCTCATGCCGGAGAAGGCACCGCCCGACACCTCCAGGCTGCTGCTCTGCCCCATGCCGGGCCTGGTCAAGGCGATCAACGTCGCGGCCGGCCAGGAGGTGAAGGCCGGCGAGGCCCTTTGCGTGGTCGAGGCCATGAAGATGGAGAACATCCTGCGCGCCGAGCGCGACGGCGTCGTCAAATCCATCAAGGCCAAGCCCGGCGACAGCCTGGCCGTGGATGCCGTCATCATGGAGTTCGCCTGACCGCCTTTGTCATCCGATAACGCTATGTCCTAACCCTGCGAAAACCTTGCCGCGGCATGCTGGAGCGCATGTCGGCGGCGAGATTCGCACTTCACCTGCTCGATCCGCGCGGCCGCTGCGACCGCCGGGGGCTGCTCGCGGCCGCTCTTGTGCTGCTCGCGCTCCAGGTTGCGGTTGCGCTGGCCCTGCGGCTCGGCGACGTGCCGTTCGACAGCTGGCCCTCGGTTGCCCTCGGCGCCGCCTTCTGCTGGGTGGGCTTTGCCGTCGTCTCCAAGCGCCTGCACGACCTCGGCCGCAGCGCCTGGTCGATCCCGGCCGCCGCACTCGTCTGGCTGGCCTGCGCGTTCCTGGCCGCGACCGCGGTCTCGATCGTCGATCCCGACGCGCTGGCGCCCGATGGCGCAGGCTACTGGATCGCCCTGACCCTTCTGCTGCTGCCGCTCGTCGTTGCCCTGTTGTGGCTGCACCTGGCCGCAGGCGATCCCGGCCCCAACCGTTTTGGTCCCGCACCGCAACACGCCGGCTTCTCGATGGCGCCGGCTGCCGCCTGAGGATCGGCACGCGGGCACCTGCACTGCCGCCGCGACATGCAGAGCCGCCGCACGCGAAGTGCCTTGCACTCCGGTGCGGCATTTCCTTTAGTGCTCGGCGGCTCCCGCCTGTCGACGACCCAATCCCACGGAGACGCACATGCGCAACTTCCATTTCCCCGGCCGCTCGCTCGTTTATGGCCGCCGGGCGATGTGCGCCACCTCGCACCCGGCAGCCAGCCTCACGGCCATCGACGTCCTGCGCCAGGGCGGCAACGCCGTGGACGCTGCTATCGCCACGGCGGCGGTGCTGGCGGTGGTGGAGCCGCACATGACGGGCATCGGCGGCGACTGCTTCGCGCTCGTCGCCAAGCCGGGCGCAAAGAAACCCATCGCGCTCAACGCTGCGGGACGCGCGCCAAGGGCCGCCACCGCCGCCTGGCTCGCCGGGGCCAACCTCGACCGCATCGCCCCCGACAGCGCCCACGCCGTGACGGTGCCCGGCGCCGTCGACGGCTGGGTGCGCCTCCTCGAGGACCACGGCACGATGCCGCTCGCCCGCCTCCTGGAGCCTGCCATCGGCCTCGCCCAGGATGGCTTCGTCGTCGCCCCGCGCGTGGCCCACGACTGGTCGCGGCAGACGGCCAGGCTCGCGCGCAACGCCGGCGCGCGCAAACACCTGCTGTTCGACGGCCGGGCACCGCAGGAAGGCGACATCGTGCGCTTCCCGGCGCTTGCCGCCACGCTCAAGCGCATCGCCAAGGACGGCCGCGACGGCTTCTACCGCGGCCAGTCGGCCAAGGACATGGTGGCGGAGCTCAGGGCGCTCGGCGGCCTGCATACGCTCGAGGACTTTGCTGCGCAGGCGGGCAGCGCCGGCTACGTAACCCCCATCTCGGTGCCCTACCGCGGGGTCGAGCTCGTCGAGCTGCCGCCGAGCAATCAGGGCATCGTCGCCCTCATCATCCTCAAGATGCTGGCGCGCCTGGGCAAGCCGGCGGCCGAGCCCGTCTCGCCCGAGCGCTATCACCTGCTGATGGAGACGGCGAGGCTCGCCTTCGCCATGCGCGATGCGTTCGTCGCCGACCCCGACATGGCCGACGTGCCGGTGGAGCACATGCTGAACGAGGAGGTGATCGACACCCTCGTCGACCGCGTCGACCGCAGGAAGCACAGGGCCAAGCTGGCGCCGGTGCCGCAGCCCGTCGGCTCCGACACCGTCTACTTCTCGATCGTCGATGAGAAGGGGATGGCCGTCTCCTTCATCAACTCGCTGTTCGACGAGTTCGGCTCCGGCATCGTCACGGCCAAGACCGGCATCGTGCTGCACAACCGCGGCAAGGGCTTCGTCACCGATCCCCGCCACCCCAACTGCATCGCACCGGGCAAGCGGCCGCTGCACACGCTGGTGCCGGCCATGGTGCTGAAGGGCGGCAGACCCTACATGGCGTTCGGCGTCATGGGCGCGCACTTCCAGCCCATGGGCCACGTCTACGTCATGAGCAACATGTTCGACTACGGCATGGACCCGCAGAGCGCGCTCGACACGCCGCGCGTGTTCTTCGACGGCGACGCGCTGGTCGCGGAGGAGTCCGTGCCCGAGGACGTGGTGGCGGGCCTGAAGCGCCTCGGCCACAGCGTCGGCGTGCGGCCGGCGCCGTGGGGAGGCGGGCAGATCGTGCTCATGGACCGGGACCGGGGCATCCTGATCGGCGCCTCCGACCCGCGCAAGGACGGCATGGCGCTCGGCTATTGAGCGAGGTCCGATGGACGAGGCCTCAGGGGATCGGCGGCGCAG
>DASRDL010000135.1:0-5106 GCA_035652635.1 Hyphomicrobiaceae bacterium
GGAACACGAGCTGCCCGCCGGGGCAGCGCGCCTGCGCCGACTGCAGCGGGCGCAGCAGGTTGGGCTTGACGGGGCCCGGCACCACGGAGACGGGGCCGTAGCTGACGGGGCTGAGGCCGGACACGTCGCCCGCAGATGCCGTGCCGGCAACCTGCACGCACCCTGCCAGCAGTAGCGCGACGACGAGGAGTGCCCTGCAAAGACCCGCCGTCAGGTTGGACATGGCTCCCTCACGCTCGCCCAGCTGTTTGCGACGCTCGCGCCCACAAGGTGCAGGTTACGCCCAGGCTTGTGACCGGACAAGGATGGTCGCTGCGCGCCGCGCCTCAGCGCCGCGACAGAGGAATGCCGACGTTGAGCTTGATGGCCACGTGCGGCGTGGCCGGGGTCAGGCCGTAGAAGACGCCGATGTCGGGCGTGATTTTGAAGTCCTTGGCCAGCTCGATCTCCGTGAAGATCGCCGGGCCGACGCGGTGCTCCTGCTTCGACCACGGCGGCGGATCGCCCAGATTGTCTACGGTGCCGTAGGCCTCCACGCCGACAGCGAAGCCCTCGCGCAGCTCGTACCTGGCGTTCCAGCCATAGTCCAGCGCGACACCCTCGACACGATTGCGGCCGAAGGTCTTCGCGAAGAAGGGGTTGGCGGTGAACGACAGCTTGCCCGCCGCCAGCGTCACGATCGGCCCGAACACGAGCGAGTTGGTCGTGTCGGGATGGAGGGAGGCCTCGATGGCACCGAACCAGCCGAGGCCGATGTCGTGCGACCGCTCGAGGTCGATCGGCTTCAGGACGAGCAGGCTCTCGGCAGCCGTCTTGGCCAGCCGGAAGTCGTCGTCCCGAGGGTTCTCCAGCTTGAGAACGGCCGACAGCTTCAGCCAGCGATGCGCGCCCCAGTCGAGGCTGACGTCGTGGGCGCTGCGGTTGGCGTCGGGTGGCAGGTGAGGGTGGGCGGTGTTGTCGAGACCGAGCTCCAGGCTGCCCTCGGTCACGTCGAGCTGCTTGACGTCGAATGTGTGGGCGCCTGCAGGCGCGGTAACTGCGACGGCCGACGCGGCGATTGCGAGCGCGACGCAGAGACGACCGATTTGCATATGCGAAGGGCCCTCAGTACCCCAACGGCGACCCGAGATAGAGCAGGGCGCCCACGTTTGGAACGGGCTATGGTGGTTCCGGCCATGCCGGGCGCCGTTTCAGCCCTCGCGTGTGGCACGCATGCTACCCTGCCTTGCGCAACAGGACGAGCGCCGTCCAGCCCGCGCGCCGGCTGCGACCGAGCAGGCGGAAGCCGTGAGCCAGATAGCAGGCGCCGACCTCCCGGGCCTGCGCATCGAGCAGACCGGACAGCACGACGATGCCACCAGACTGCAACCTGCGGTGCATGTCGGGCGCCAGCGCCATCAGCGGGCCGGGCAGGATGTTGGCGAGCACGAGGTCGAAGGGCCGTGCTGCCCTGAGCGCGCGGTGGGCGAAGCCCGCGGCATCGATGACGCGCACGCGAGCGGCGACGCGGTTGAGGCGCGTGTTCTCCCGCGCCACCGCGGTGGCGCGGGGATCGACGTCGACGGCGAGCACGCGCGCAGCCGGCAGCACGCGGGCGGCCGCGATGGCGAGCACGCCCGAGCCGCAGCCCAAGTCGAGCACGTGGGCGAATGTGCGGCGCAGCGTCAGCCGGTCCAGGGCCTCCAGGCACAAGGCCGTGGTGGCGTTGTGGCCGGTGCCGAAGGCCTCGCCGGCCTCGATCTCGACGGCCGTGCGCCGGGCACCGACACGGGCCCGGTCATGGCGGCCATGCACGAGGAAGCGGCCGGCGGCGACGGGCGGCAGCGCCGCCTGAGACAGCGCCACCCAGTTCTGGTCCGGCACGGTGTCGAGGCTCGGGGGCCCGACAGCGCCGCCCAGCGTTGCCAGCGCCGCTGCCACGTGCCGAAGCGCAGGCTCCGCGTCATAGTAGGCCTCCACCGTGAAGGCGGGCGGCCGCGCCTCGAACAGCGTCACGGCGAGCGCCCTCGGCTCTGCGAGCGCGCCGACGAGATCGGCGGCGGCCCGACCCGCTTCGAGGTCGGCGGCATCGAGGCGAAGTTTGAACAAGGGCATGGCAGCGCCTTGGAGCACGCCGGCGACCCTCGCGCAACGCTGCCGCCATCCCACTGGCGTCACGATACCGGCGGTGCGAACGCCGCCGGCAGGGGAAAAGCGAGCGCTCTGCACGCCTTCGCCGCTCAGAACGCGACGGCGACGCCGGTCAGGAGTCGCCAGCCCGGTTCCGCCTGCACGCCGTTGACCTGGTTCACGACGGGGAGGCCGACCGCGGCGAAGGCCGACCACGTGTCGTAGCCGAGCCGCAGACCCGGGGACAGGTAGACCACGTTGCCGCCCGAGTTGGCATCCTTGACGCCGGCCACGACCTGGTAATCGTGCCACTCGCCGTTGAGCTCGAGCACCAGATCCAGGGTGTGGCGCGGCCGCGTCGGTTCCTCCTGGTGGTCATGGTGTCCCGCCCGCGTCCTTGGACCGCCGTGGTACATGGGCTCCGGCAGCGCGCCGAGACCCATGTACCCGACGGGTGCAGCGCTCGCGCCGCCCAGGCGGTAGGTGACGGCGGCATTGTAGAGGAGGCGGTCGCCGAGGGCCGTATCCTGCGCGCCCTTGCGCGCAAGCTGATAGAGCACGTTGGCGTCGAACGACCAGCCGCCGAAACGCTGCGTCAGCGCGAGGCCGGCGAGGCCGTCCCACGAGCCGCTGCCGGGCTGGAACTCGGTCTCGAAGCGCTCGCCGAGGTCGTCGTGGACATCGCTCCGGCCGGTCGGCGCCTTGAGGCCGAAGAGCACGGCCGCTTCGGTGCGCGACGCTCGGTCGTGCAGGAAGCGATACTGGCCGAGCAAGGTCAGGTCGCCGATGCCCGCCGAATCGCCGCGCTCGTCGACCGTGTTGCCGGCGGGCCCGTGCGAGTGCTGCCCCTCGCGGATGTCCAGACGGATGACGAGGGGCAGGCGGGCAGACAGCGTGAGGTCGCCGGTCAGGCCGTAGGCGTAGACCAGGGTCGGCGCCAGGATGGCATCGAGGCTGTGCGCGTGGATGTGCTGCCCGGCGAAAGTCGCGAGCTGCGCATCGCTGAACGGGTCGATCCCGACCATCTCGAAGAAGATGCCGGCGGCGCTTTGGCCCGCCTCGAGAGTCGAGGCCGACATCGTAGAGATGGGGCCGCCGCCTCCGGCGGAGGCAACACCGGAGGGATGGTGGGCAAGGGCTGACGGCATGAAGGCGAGCGCGGCCGCCGCCGCGCCGGGCAAGGCTATCCGAAGCATGATTGGCTCTCCGCAGACGAAGCGCGTGTGCGTCCGGCGCCGGACGCAGGGTGGCTCTGGTCTCAGGCGGAAAGGGGTGGGGCGCGGCTGCCGATGCCGCCGGTCTCGAGCCGCGGGCGGCGCGCAAGTTCCAGTATCGGCTCGGGCGCGGACGCCGGGGCCACCGAGAACGCGATGCCGACCAGGACAACGGCGACGGCGAGCTGCGCCTGCGCCAGCATGAGGCACGCCTGGCAATGCCCGGCCGGCCGATCGCCCGGAGCGCCATTGCCATCGAGCCCCGGCCCATGCGCATCCGGCGCGCAGAGGATCATTGGACCGAGGACATCGTCCACGATCGTCACTGCCTTCGCCTGGACGGGTGCCCAGGCGCCGGCGAGCAGGCTCCACAGCAGTGCCGCGGCGCTGAGCCAGGACAGGGGGCGCTTATGTCGGCGCAGTTTCCTCACGATCTCGACGCTATGGGCCGGCTGCATGACGGTCAATCGGGCAAGTTGGCCGCGCGGCGGATGCGCGCTGCGACCGTAGCCGGCAGGCACCGGTCGGCGCCGGCTCCCCTTGGACGGCGCCCGCGCTGCCTGCTACAGCGTGGTTCCATGTGCGGACGCATTACGCAGAAGAGCAATCCCAAGGTCCTGGGCCTCAAGATCGCGACCCTGGTCGAGCCGCTGTACGAGGCGGACGCGGGCCCTCGCTACAACGGCGCGCCGGGCCAGCGGCACTGGGTCATCCGCCAGCACCCGCAGACCGGTGAGCGCCATCTCGACCGCCTGTGGTGGGGGCTCATCCCGCACTGGGTCAAGGAGGCCTCGCCGAAGCACAAGCCCATCAATGCCACGGCCGAGCGCGTCGCCTCGGCGCCGATGTTCCGCGCCGCCTACGCCAAGCGCCGCTGCCTGGTGCCGGTCGACAGCTTCTTCGAGTGGGGCAAGGCGGCGGCCAAGGGGCCCAAGCAGCCTTACGCCGTGGCCATGAAGAGCGGCGAGCCTTTTGCCCTCGCCGGCATCTGGGAGAGCTGGCGGCGCCCCGGCACGGAAGAGATCGTGCGCACGTTCTGCATCATAACTACGGCCGCCAACACCCTGATTGCCGACATCCACGACCGCATGCCGGTGATCCTCGATCCCGACAGCTTCGACCGCTGGCTCTCCCCGCTCGATCCCGACCCGCGCGACCTCTTGGTGCCCCATGGCGAGGAGCCCATGACGCTGTGGCCCGTGTCGCTGCGTGTAAATGCTCCCGCCAACGACGACGCTGCCATCCTGGAGCGCGTTTCCTGATCACCGTCATCCGGCGCAGGCCGGGACCCCTGCTCCCCACTCGCGAGTTGCGCGCGACCTGTCGGCCGGGCCGGGCAGAATCTCTCCGGTTGCCTCGTCGAGCAGGTCGATCCACTCAGGGTTCATGCTCGCGATCGGGCGGTTGGGGCAACGATGCGCGAACCGCCAACGTCATCCCGGCGCCGAGGGCGCCCGTCAGGGCGGCCGAGGGAACAGGCCGGGACCCATGCACGTCACAGCGTGCGCTTCGCTTGCGATCGGCGCGCGACGCCTCTGGTCGCAGGCAACGCATCCGATCGCGCAAGACATCGCCCCCACCATTGCTGTGCCGTGTACTGGGTCCCGGCCTTCGCCGGGATGACGGTGGGGCAACGATGGCGCCACACGCCAGCGGAACGATGGTGGCACACTCCAACGATGGCGCGAACCGCCAACGTCATCCCGGCGCCGAGGGCGCCCGTCAGGGCGGCCGAGGGAACAGGCCGGGACCCATGCACGTCACAGCGTGCGCTTCCCTTGCG
>DASRDL010000136.1:0-2426 GCA_035652635.1 Hyphomicrobiaceae bacterium
GTGGTGTGCGCGCGAGATCGTCGGCGACGAGCCGTTCGCGCTGCTGCTGCCCGACATGCTGCACTTCGGCACGCGGCCGTGTCTCGCCGACATGATCGCGGCCTACGGCCAGCACGGCGGCAACCACGTGGCCGTCTCGCCCGTGCCGGAGGATCAGACGCACCTTTACGGCATCGTCGGTGTGGAGGACAGCGCCGCCGCGGTCTCGCGCATCACGGGCATGATCGAGAAGCCCAGGCGCGGCGAGGCGCCGTCCAACCTGCACATCACCGGCCGCTACATCCTGCAGCCCGAGATCTTCCCCATCCTGGAGAAGGGCGAGCGCGGCGCCGGCGGCGAAATTCAGCTCACCGATGCCATGATCGCGCTTTCCCGCAGCCAGCCGTTCCACGCCGTGCGCTTCGACGGCACCATCTACGACTGCGGCGCCAAGCTCGGCTTCCTCATGGCCAACGTCGCCTACGCGCTCAACCGCCCCGACCTGGGGCCGGCGCTGCGGGCGGAGATCGCCAGGCTGCTGGCAGCGATGCCCGGGCAGAAGCAGCGCCCGTAGCCCGGAAACGGTGCCCGCCGCCACCGGCATTCAGGAAAGCCGGGGCTCGAAGCGGACGGTGCCGGTCCGCGGGTCTATGCTGACCTGGCGATTGTGCTCTTTGGCAACCGCCTCCAATCGGTTCCTCGCCTGCTCGTCCTTGAGACTGGGCGGGAAGGCGCGCGCGAGAACATCTGAGCTCATCCTGACCGTCTCATTGACGTCGAGCAGCGCGCCCAACTGGTTGAGGCTGAGCCCGCCGGCCGCCGGGGCGCCCGCCGCACTCGCGGGGCGTGTGCGCGCCTCCCGCATCAGGCCGAGCCCCAGGCCGGCCGCGACCACGAGGCCGACGGCACTCGCCCAAACCGGAATGTCGATGGCGCCGACGCTGACGCTCCACCCCAGGCCGAGCCGCAGCGCGTGCACGATCGCCGCGGCGAGCAAAAGCAACGCGGTGACCATCGTAAATGGCTTCATGCGTGCCCTCCCACGACTGGACGCCGCGCCCTCGCCGCAAATGGCCGCCCGACACTCTACCGGCGCTTGCGCCGTCGGGCTAGGCGGTGGCGACTTCGCGTGGGCGAGATGCGTAGGGGCGGAGCGGCGGACCCGGGTTCAGGCAACGCACAAGCCCGTGGCCCGAAGGCCACATGCACGCGGGGCCACATGCACGCGGTTGCCGTTTGGCTGCGCATGACTACACTCCATCGCGCCGCTGAAGCTTGAGCGAGCTCTGCATGCGTCGTGCGCCCCGACTTTGGCGGTGGCTGTGGCGAGCCGTGGTTGCCGCCGTTGCCCTCCCCGTGCTGGCAGGCGTTGCCTGGCTTGCTTTTCTGGGCCGGCCACCCGCGCCGCCACCGCTGCCGCCGCCGCTGGAGCCCGACAATGTCGAGCGCGCCGGATGGCCGTCGCTCACGTCCGCCGGGCCGCCGGGGTTCGGCGCCTGCATCCGCGCGCTGGCCATCGATGGCGGCGGCATGCGCGGCATCATCCCCGCCCTTATTCTGGACCGGATCGAGCAGCGCACCGGCAAGCCCGTGGCCACACATTTCGACCTGATCGTGGGCACGTCCACCGGGTCGATCCTGGCGCTGGGCCTGACGCGACCCAGCGACGCCGACGCCAGAAAGCCCGCGTTCACGGCGCGCGAGATCGTCCAGCTCTTCAAGGACAACGCCTCGCGCATCTTCCCCACCGACTTCGCACTGTTGCGCTCCATCCAGCAGATCTTCCGCCCCAAGTACCGCGCGCAGGAGATCGAGGCCGTCTTCGAGCGCTATTTCGGCGATGTTCAGCTGTTCGAGGCCGTGACGGCCGTCGCCGTTCCCGCCTACGACATCCAGAACGGACGCCGCATCTGGTTCGGCGAGGGCGGCCACGCCGGCCTGCTCATGAAGGACATCGTGCGCGGCGCAACCGCCGTGCCTACCTACTTCCCGCCGGTGCGGCTGGCGGTGCAGAAGCACGAGGTGCAGAGCGGCTACGTCACGCTCGTGGACGGCGCCCTGTTCGCCAACAATCCGGCGCAGGACGCGCTCGCCTTCGCGCAGAAGATGCGACCGAAGGAGGACCCCAGCCTGATGCTCGTATCGGTGGGCACAGGACGCAGCGAGCGGAAATACTCCTTCGAAAGCACATGGGGCTGGGGCACGCTCGGCTGGATCGACCCCCTGCTCGAGATCGCGCTCAGCGATCCCGCGGTCGAATTCCAGACGCGCCGGCTCGCGGCACTGAGCAGCGCCGCCTATTTCCGCTTCCAGCCCAACCTCGGCGACGCGCTTCTGCCCCTCGACGCGGCGAGCCCGCGGGCGATCGATCACCTGACGACCGCTGCCGAACGGTATCTCGAGGAGCCCAAGGCCAGGCGCGACCTCGACACGCTCGTGAGCGAGCT
>DASRDL010000137.1:0-2731 GCA_035652635.1 Hyphomicrobiaceae bacterium
TCCTGCAGCAGGCCCTTGTCCTCGGGCGTGTTGGCGATGAAGCGGCGGCCGTCGGCGAGGCGGCCGAACAGGATGGCGTAGGCGGGGCCCTTGCGCTCGTGCATGACCGTGTAGGTCTCGATCGTCGCCGGTCCGCTCGCCGCCTCGGCGACCGCGGGCCCCCTGTCGCGATCGATCTCCGCCTGATAGATAGCCGGGTCCTTCGGAGCGAACGGCTTGGCCGGCGGCTCCGTCGAGTAGATGCCGGCCGACTGCTTCGTCACGTAGTTGCCGTTGGCTGTCACCAGCCCTTTGCTGCCCGGCCGCTTGCGCACCTCGTCCATCATCTGGGCGATGGAGTGCGTGACGTAGTTGTTGCCGGGCCCGCCGAAGTAGGGCAGCCCGCCCGTGACGGTGAGGCCGCGCGGATCGTCCTGGGCGATTCCCATCTCGGCGCAGGCGATCTCGACCGCGGAGGGGAAGCAGCTGTAGAGGTCGAGCTTGTCGACCTCGCCGATGCCGATGCCTGCCATCTCCTGGGTCTCGCGCGCGACGATGCGCATGGCGCGCGAGGAGTGGAAATCATGGCGGTCGGAGATGAACCAGTGGTCGTGGGCATCGGCGCAGCCGTGCAGGAACACCCATCGGTCCTCGGGGATGCCGAGCTGCCGCGCCTTGCCGACCGAGGTCAGGATGATGGCAGCCGCCTGGTCGATGAAGGCGTTGGAGTTCATGAGGCGGGTGTAGGGAAAGCCGATGTAGGGGTTGTCGGGGCCGACGGTGGCGATCTCTTGCGCCGTGAAGCCCTGGCGGCGGTCGGCCAGCGGGTTGGCCTTGGCCACCGCCGCAAAGTGCGCAAACAGCCGGCCCAGTGCCTGCAGATGCTCCGGCACGGTGCGGCCGAGGTGGCCGCGGATGCCGTTCTCGAACAAGGGATAGGCGAAGATGGCGCCCGCCATGCGGTGGCGGTCCTCCATGTCGCTCCACCCGCGCGTGGCGATGCCCCACAGCTCGGGCTCACCGCCCGCATCCTCGCTCCAGTCGAGGTGGATCTTGGCGCGCTCGGCGGCCTTCTGCGTCGCCAGCGCCTCACCGCCGCAGACGAGCGCAGCGCCCACGTCTCCGCGCGTCACCATCTCGAACAGGCGGTTGACGCACCATTGCGACATGTTCCCGCCGGGGTGGGTGTAGACATGCCGCCTGACGCCCGTCAGTCCCAGGCGATCGGCGATCGATTTCGGCGGGTTCTTCGGATCACCGAAAGGACTCTTGAAGCGCCAGCTCGTATCCGAGAACGAGCGCAGCACCACGATGGTGTCGAGCGCGTCGAGCAGTGCTCGTCCCGCGCGCGCGTCCTCGGCCGCCTTGCGCGCGGCGGCGGCGGTGAGGTCCATGGGCGAGAGCGCAGCGCGCGGGTCGGGCTCGCGCTGGGTGATCTGTCCGCTGCCGACGAGAATGGGTGTGTGCCAGTCGTCCATGTCCGCTCGCGCGCTCCGTTGCAGGAATGGTGATCCGGGAGGACGATGCTGTCAGGCTCAGCGGGGTGTCGTCAACACGGCTCCCCCTGCACAGTGCGAGGATCAGCCGAGCACGCTGGCGAGCGCGCCGGGAAACTCGCGGAAGTGATCGATGACGGCGCCGGGCGCCAGCTCGCGCACCGGCCGCGCCGTATAGCCGAAAGTGACGGCGATCGAAGGGATGCGCGCGGCCACGGCGGTGGCGATGTCGACCTCGCTGTCGCCCACCATCACCGCCCGGTCGGCGCGCCCGCCGGCCATGGCGATGGTCCCGGTCAGATGCGCGGGGTCGGGCTTGCATACGGGGAAGGTGTCGCGCCCGGCAATCGCCTGGAACCGATCCGCCAGCTTCAGCTCCGTCAGGAGCAGCCGCGACAGCGCCTCGTACTTGTTGGTGCACACCGCCAGCCGGGCCCCGCCAGCCGCGAGCTGATCCAGCAGCTCCGGCACGCCCTCGAAAGGCCGGCTGCCGACGGCGACGTTGTCGGCGTAGTAGGCGAGGAAAGCCTCGTGCAGGCGGCGGCTGTCGTCCTCGCTTGCGCTGCGCCCGCGGAAACGCAGGCCGGCCTCGATCATCGCCTTGGAGCCGCGGCCGATGAACGGATGCAGCTCCTCCAGCGTCACCGGCGCCACGCCGGCGAGCCTGAGCGCGTGATTGGTGGCCGACAGCAGGTCGGGCGCCGTATCGACGATGGTGCCGTCGAGGTCGAAGACGATGGTGGCGTGGGCGAGGTCGGGGAGCATGGGTGCGAGCCGGGTTGGGGCGCGGCAAACTATGCCCATTTGGCCGACAAAGAAAGACCTGCGGGTTGCTTGTCCGCCCGCATGCGCAGTCGTAGGTTGAGGCGAGCGTCTTTGGAAGATCGAACGCCGCGGGCAGGCGGGATGATGTCAGGTCAGTGCATTGACGACCCGAGCATGGTTCGGCCCGCGCAACTCGTATGGAGGCGTACATGGACAAGCCCACCATCAGCCTGATCCGTACCCAGTGCTACATCGACGGCCAGTGGGTCGGCGAACCCACGCTGCCCGTCACCAACAAGGCCACCGGCGACGTCATCGCCAAGGTGCCGAGCCTGGGCGAGGCCGAGACGCGCGCGGCAATAGAGGCCGCCAACCGCGCCCTTCCCGCCTGGTCGAAGATGCTGGCGAAAGAGCGCTCCAAGCGCGTGCGCGCCTGGTTCGACCTGATGATGGAGCATGCCGACGAGCTCGCCCTGCTGCTCACCAGCGAG
>DASRDL010000138.1:0-8943 GCA_035652635.1 Hyphomicrobiaceae bacterium
GGCCGTCCGGCGCCGCCGCCCAGCGCATCGATGATGTCGGCCGGCGTCGGCAGGTCGGCGGTGTAGGCGAGCCGGATCAGCACCATCTCGGCAGCGGCGGCCTGGTTGGGAGCGCGCTGCAGCTCCTCCAGCCCCTTGAGCAGAACCTGCCAGGCGCGCGACAGGATCGCCACCGACAGCCGCTCGGCGAGCGCCGCCGCCCGCCGCCGCTCCTCGCCGGGCAGGCCCTCGCCCGCGGCCGCCGGCCCGAGCGTCTTGGTGCGCGTGACGAGATGGACGGTCTCGGCCAGATCGGCCAGCACCTGGGCGGGCTCGGCGCCGTCGCGATGCAGGCCCGCGAACGTGGCGAGCGCCTCGGCCGTCGCCCCGCCGAGCAGCTGCTCGAGCAGATCGAAGATGCGGCCGCGGTCGGCCAGACCCAGCATGTCGCGCACGCGCTCGAGGCGCACGTCGCCCGCGCCCATGGCGAGCGCCTGGTCGAGGAGCGAGAGGCCGTCGCGCACCGAGCCCTCGGCGGCGCGTGCGATGAGGGCCAGCGCCTCGTCCTCGGCCGTGCCGCCCTCGTTGGCGACGATCGACTTGAAGTGCCCGATCAGCACCGGCACCTCGACGCGGCGCAGGTCGAAGCGCTGGCAGCGCGACAGCACGGTGAGCGGCACCTTGCGCACCTCGGTGGTGGCGAAGATGAACTTCACGTGCTCCGGCGGCTCCTCCAGCGTCTTGAGCAGGGCGTTGAAGGCGCCCTTGGAGAGCATGTGCACCTCGTCGATCAGGTACACCTTGTAGCGGGCGACGAGCGGCTTGTAGCGGGCGCTCTCGATGATCTCGCGGATGTTGTCGACGCCGGTGTTGGAGGCGGCGTCCATCTCCAGCACGTCGGGGTGCCGGCCTTCCATGATCTCGGCGCAGTGGCGGCCGAACTCGGGCATGTCGAAGGTCGGCTTGTCGATGCCGTCGCGCTCGTAGTTGAGCGCGCGCGAGAGGATGCGCGCGGTGGTGGTCTTGCCCACGCCGCGCACGCCGGTCAGCATGTAGCCCTGGGCGATGCGGTCGGTGGCGAACGCGTTCCTGAGCGTCGTCACCATGGCGTCCTGGCCGATCAGCCCGGCGAACGAGGAGGGGCGGTACTTGCGCGCCAGAACGACGTAAGGAGCGGCCTGCCCGCCGCCCTCGCCGCCGTCGCTGCCCTGGCTGGCCGCTGCCTTCTTCCTAGCCATGCCGCGTTGCCGCATACCCCAACGTCGCCCCCGCCAAGGCGGGGACCCAGGTCACCGAGCCTCACAGGGTCCGCAAGAATTCGTGTCGCAAGGCCGCGCCGCTGTCGCGCGGTAGCTTGGCCGCGAGTGCCGGGCTGCGCCGGCCTGACGGCAGCACAAAGTGGGAGGCTGGACGAGCGACCCGCATCTGGCTCGTTAGGGCTGCTTCCTTCCGGACCTGACCCGGTTGGCGAGGGACACGTCCACCGCCAACCTCCCGTCCGTGATTATGGTGCGTCGCTGCGACGATTACAACCCGCCGCCTTGTCATGCAGGATCGCCCGTTCCGAGGCGCGTCGTTGGGGCCTAGCGGTGACGCGCCGTGATGACGCTTCATCGATGGCCGATCCTGGCTCTAGGATGCAGGCTCAGGTTTCACTTCGGCAGCTGGCAGTCAGGGAGGAAACGCACATGGCCACGATCGGCTTCATCGGGCTCGGCAACATGGGGGTTCCCATGGCCGGCAACCTCGTCAAGAAGGGCCACGAGGTGAAGGGCTTCGACCTCGTCGCCGCCAACCTGGAGAAGGCCGCCGCACGCGGGGTCAAGAAGGCGGCCTCGGCGGCGGATGCGGCACGGAGCGTCGATGCCGTCGTCACCATGCTCCCCGCAGGCAAGGACACGCTGGCCGTGTGGGGCGGCGGCATCCTGGAGGCGGCGGCGCCCGGCACGCTCATGATCGACAGCTCGACCATCGATGTCGCTTCGGCGCGCGCCGCGCACAAGCTGGCCGGCGCCGCGCGCATGCCCTCGCTCGATGCGCCGGTGTCGGGCGGCGTCGGCGGCGCCGAGGCGGGAACGCTCACCTTCATGTGCGGCGGCGCCAAGGAGGCGTTCGAGAAGGCCAAGCCGATCCTGGAGGCCATGGGGCGGCGCATCGTCCACTGCGGCGAGGCGGGCGCCGGCCAGACCGCCAAGATCTGCAACAACATGATGCTGGCGGTCGCCATGATCGGCGTGTGCGAGGCGTTCGTGCTGGCGGAGAAGCTGGGCCTGTCGCACCAGGCGCTGTTCGACGTCGCCTCCAACTCGTCCGGCCAATGCTGGGCGCTGACGAGCTATTGCCCGGTGCCGGGCCCGGTGCCGAGCGCCCCCTCCAACAGCGGCTACAAGCCGGGCTTTGCCTCCGCGCTCATGCTGAAAGACCTGAAGCTCGCCCAGGAGGCCGCCGCCGGCGCCGGCGCCACCACCCCGCTCGGAGCCGCCGCCGCGCAGCTGTTCGCCCTCCACAACGCCTGGGGCGAGGGCGGCACCGACTTCTCCGGCATCATCCACCTGATCCGCGGCAAGCAGGGCTGAGGCGGCCGTATCGCCCATGCACGACCACTTCGTGTTCGACGCCTATGGCACCCTGTTCAACCT
Organism: Hyphomicrobiaceae bacterium; assembly: GCA_035652635.1. Taxonomy (GTDB): domain Bacteria; phylum Pseudomonadota; class Alphaproteobacteria; order Rhizobiales; family Hyphomicrobiaceae; genus AWTP1-13. The sequence continues at coordinate 2,619 of DASRDL010000138.1, forward strand.
GCACGCCGCCGCCGAGCGGTTGCGCGAGGCGATCGGGCCGCAGTGGCAGCAGCTGTCGCAGACCTGGCGCACCAAGCACATCGAGTACACGTGGGTGCACTCGCTGAGCCGGCAGCCGGCAACCTTCTGGGAGCTCGCGCAGCGCAGCCTCGACTATGCCATCGCCGCGACCGGCGGCGGCATCGGCGCGGAGGTGCGGCAGAAGCTGCTCGAGAGCTACCGCACCATGGACGCCTATCCGGAGGTGGCCGAGGTGCTGGCCGGCCTGAAGCGGCGCGGCGCCAGGCTGGCGATCCTGTCGAACGGCGATCCCGACATGCTGGCCGACGCGGTGCGTGCAGCGAGGCTCGACGGGCTGCTCGATGCCGTGCTGTCGGTAGCCGCCGTCGGCGTCTTCAAGCCGGCGCCCGAGGTCTACCGGCTCGCCACCGATCGCTTCGGCTGCAGCCCGGCCGACATCTCCTTCCAGTCGTCCAACCGCTGGGACATCGCCGGAGCCAAGGCATTCGGCTTCCACACGGTGTGGGTCAACCGCACGGGCGCGCCGGAAGAGTATCCCACGCTCGCGCCCGCCCGCACGGTGCGCGACCTCGCCGCGCTGCTCGCATGAGCGTCAGCCTGACGCCGACAGCCCGACGCGCTGGCCGCGCTCGGGAGATGGAGAGGCAAGGGGAGCGGGACGGGATGCCCGGCTCGATTTATTCCGGTAACGCGGCATCCGCGTCCCACGCTGCAGGCCGGGACTCCGGGCACGGCGGACGGTGAGCCACGCTCCGTCCCGATCGTTCTTTCCCGGGGTCGCCCGAAGGCGCCACCGACCTGCGGCCCTCGGCATGGCACCGGCGCTACGCGTCTCGCCGGCGCTCCCTTCGGGTTGCCGAGGCGCGGGCAGGATCGCACGCGCCCGCGCCGCGGGGATAAGCGGCGCGGGCGGCGCCCGGGTGCCTATCCCTTCGGGAACGAGACGGCCTCGAGCTTGTTGCCGTCGGGGTCGATGATGAAGGCACCGTAGTAGGTGGTCATCGCCGCCTGCCGCGGTCCGGGCTCCCCGTCGCTCTTGCCGCCGCCCGCCAGCGCCGCCGCGTGGAAGGCGCGCACGGCCTCCTCGCCGGCAGCGCGCAGGGCGATATGTCCGCCGGGATTGGGCGGCGCGGGCGCCAGATCGGCGCGCAGGTTGAGCCACAGCTCGGGGTACTTCTTGCCGAAGCCGATGGTGGCCGGCCGCTCGACCAGCCGGGCGTAGCCCAGCGGGGCCAGCAGCCGCTCGTAGAAGGCACCCGCCGCGGCGAGGTCGCGCACGGGGAGCGAGACGTGATCGATCATGGGGCCTCCACGGCAAGCGGGGTCGGACCGCGTCGGTCCGACCCCATAATGCAAGCCGCAGAGACGTGAGCAAGCGGCCGGGCCGCGCCGGGTCCGGCCCGCCGTCACCACACGTGCCGCCACCAGGCGACCTGGCCGTCGTGGCTCTCGCGGTAGATGTGACGGGCGGCCGCGTCCTGCGCCTCGCCGATGCGGTGCGCCTCGCCCCGGCTGATGTAGCCGTCGCGCTCGGCATGGCGCTCCATCCGCGCGATGCGGCGCTGCTCGGCCTTGAGCTTCCACGTCTCGAGGAGCGTCAGCTGGCCGGTGCGGCGGTCGTGGGCGATGCGGTAGGCCTGCTGGGCCTCGCGCGCCTCGATGCGGTGCTCGCGACCGTAGTCGTGGGCGCTGGCCGCCGTGGTGGTGGCGATCACGGCCGCGGCGGCGATCAGGGTCAGGGTCTTCATGGCTCGGCTCCTTGTCCTGGAGAGGATCGGTTCGATGCCGCGCAGAATGCACCACCCGCCCTGAACTCCTTCTGAACGTTGTTTTTATCCAGCGTTCATTCTCGACGTGCGGGGCAAGCAACGTCGCGCTTGTTCAGCGGGTCCCCGGCGGAATGTGGACAGGCAGGGAGGGATCTGGCGCAAGAATTCTAAACCGTCTTCAATCCTGAGGCCTTCCGCAGGCTTCACCGCAACGAGCGCGCGGCTGGCACCAAATTGGATGTATTGGATGTGCGCAGGAGACGCCCGCCTTGGCTGCACGCATTGGTGGCCGCTGGCCGACGAAGTCACCGCTGGCACTCAACGACCTGCAGGCATATGCCGACGCGTTCGCCGGCATCTCGCCGTGGGCAGGAGAGGTGCCGAAGGGCTACATGGTCGATTTTCTGGGGACCCTCACGCCGGGCGAGTTCCGCGTCCTGTTCGGCGTCGACCCCGGCACGCTGGGTGGCCGCGTCGAGACCCGGCTGCCGGTGATCAACGATGGGGAGGGCTGGTTCGAGGCCGTCGACTGGGTGGCGGCCGCACACGAGGCCCGCGATAGCTACGTGATGGTCACGCTCGGGGCCTGCTACGGCGCCCAGGCAGTCGGCAGTTACCGGGCGCTGCAGCTCCTGAACCCCATGCCGTACAAGCTGGTGGCGGTGGAGCCCGAGCCGGAGAACTTCGCCTGGATGGCGAGATATTTTCGCGAGAACGGCATCGATCCCGATCAGCATTGGCTCGTGCAGGCCGCGATGAGCGACACCAATGCTCCGGTGTTCTTCCCCGTCGGTTCGCCCGGCATCGGCGTGCAGAATTGCTTTTCGACCAACGAGCCGGGTGCGCGCAAGGCCTATGTGCGCGAGCTCGTTGCCCGCGGCTCGCCCGAGACCGCACTGGCCTCGCTGCTGCTCGAGAACACGACCGGGATCACGAAGTCGCTCAAGCCCGGCGAGAACCTGATGGCTGAGATCAAGCTGCTCAGTGCCGTGACGCTGAGGGACATATCTGGCCCCTTCGATGTCGTGGACTATCTCGAGTCCGACATTCAGCAGTCGGAGATCGTCGTGTTCCCGCCGTTCTTGGACCTGCTGCGCAAGAAGGTGCGCCGCATACACATCGGCACACACGGCAAGGACACGCACTGGACGCTGCACAACCTCTTCGCCGAGAGGGGCTGGGAGATGGTGTTCAGCTTCGAGCCCAACGCGGAGCATGATACCCCGCTCGGCCGCTTCGCCACGAACGATGGCGTACTCACCGTCCGCAACCCGGATCTCTGACGGTCGCCGAGCGGCGCACGCCAAACGAGGGCAAAGACCGCGCGGATGGCACCTGAACCGCCCGCGCACGCCGGCGTCGTGCCGCGAGGAGGCCTCGCGGCACTTCACGCCGTTGGCGTATCAGTTGCCGAAGATGGCACTGAAGAGGTCGGAGGACTGGGCCGACTTCTTGCCCGCCTGCTTGCCGCCCGAGGCCCTGGCACGCGCCGGCCGCTCGGCCGCCGGCGGCTCCGCCGGCTTCTCGGCCGCGGCCGAGACGATGTGCACGGCCTGCCCCTCGAGCTTGGAGGCGACGCGGCTGTCGAGGCTGTAGATGTCGGGACGGAACTGCAGCTTGCCGGCCTCGTCCACCACGGCGGTGAAGTAGGTCACGTGCACGGGGATGGGGGTGGTGAGCTTGATCTCGCCGCCGCGGCGCGCGTGCTCCTGCACCTGCTCGACCGTCATGCCCTTGTCGTGGGCGAGCAGCACCTCGGCGAGCTTCACCGGGTTCTGCACCCGCATGCAGCCGTGGCTGAAGGCACGGATGGCGCCGCCGAACAGGTGCCGCTCCGGCGTGTCGTGCATGTAGACGTCGTGCTTGTTGGGGAAACGGAACTTGACGATGCCGAGCACGTTGTTGGGCCCCGGCGGCTGCGTGAAATCGAAGCTGCGGATGTCGACCGACGACCAGTTGACGGAATCGGGATTGACCGGCTGCCCGCCGCGGCTGACGCGCAGCCCGTGCGCGGCGAGCACGGAGGAGGCGCCGCCGCCGAAGAACAGGAAGCCGCCGCCGGCGCTGCGCAGGGCCGGCGCCAGCTCGTACATCTTGATGCCCGACGGCACGCCCCACGAGGGATGGAAGATGATGAATTGCATGTCGGCCGAGAAAATCGGCGTCGGCGAGCTCGGCTTGCCCACCACGATCTTCTCGTGCAGCAGGCGTTTGTCGCCTTCGTAGACGCTCGTCATCTGCTCGGGCACGCTGTCCCACACGTAGAACGGCCCGAGATCCTCGGGCATCCAGCGCCAGCGCTCCATGTTGACGATGAGCCGCTGCAGATTGGCCGCCGGCGTCGGCTTCTCCATGCCGTTCATGGCATTGCGCGTCGCCGCGTTGATGTCGCCCGAGGCGGCGAGCCCGTTCTGCGCCTGGAACGCCTTGACCGCGCCCACCAGCGCCTCGTCGTAGGTCTCGTCGTTGCCGTCAGGCGCGGGAGCCGCCGCCAGCCGCTGCCGCACGAGGGCGACGTGAGGGTGCGCGCGTCCAGGCTTCACCACGGGTCCGGTGGGGATCTTCACCTCGGGTGCCGCCTGCTCCGGCCTGGCACCGCGGGCGGCGAGCATCGCCTGCCGCAGCAGCTCGAACTGCGGGTGCTTGGGGTGGAGGTTGCGCAGATAGACGTCGGCCGCCTCGGCAACCGCGATCGCCTGCATCAGGGTCTTGGGATCGTAGAGGGTCGGCTTCTGGTCGAACAGGCGGCTGATCGACGGCGGATCGAGCCTGCCGCCGCGCGCGTGCCGGGCGTACTTGAGCACAGCCAGGCCCAGCTTGATCTCCGCCTCCGCCAGCACCTCCGTGGAGGCCGACGCCGGCGGCGCCGCCGGCAGCTCGAAGGCCGAGGCCTTGAGGCCCCAGTCGTCGGCCTTGCGGATCTCGTCGATGGCCTGCTGCGCGCGCCTGGTGAAGCCGTCCTTGCTCGTCCACACCGCCCGGCCGGCTTCGGCGTAATAGGCCACCAGGCCTTCGAAGTCGGCCCGGTCGGCGTCGCCGGCATGTGTGTGGGGTGCGGCAAGCCGCTGGCGGACGATGGCGACGATGGGGTCGACCTCGGCTGCCGCCTTGGCCTCGGCGGCGGTCGGGGTGCCGGGAGCGGCCGGCGGAGGGCCGACCTTCTCCGGCGGGGTCAGAGGGTCGGGCGCAGCGCCGCCATTGGGGATGGGGTCGGTCTCCGCCGCGCGGGCCGGCTTGTCGTCTGCAGCCTCGCTCCAGGCCGGACCGGCAAAGGCAGCCGCGAGCGCGAGGGCGACGGCAAGCGCCCGAATCGTCCGATCAATCATCGACTTTCCCCGCACGTTCATCCGAAGCGCCCCACCTGTCTCATGGTAGTTGGAGGGCTCACCAGTGCGCCAGTCCGCCAGATCGAAGATATTGTGGTCGTGTGGCAATCCTGCACTGCGGCCGGCGCAGCCGTGGCCACCGACTGCCTTGCTGACAGGCGTGTCGCGAACAGGCATGATCGAGGCCGATCGGCCCGCGCGGCGCGTTCGGGGGTGGCCATGGCGTTCGAGTTCGGCATCTTCCACGAGTTTGCGCGGCGCGCCGGCGAGAGCGACGCGCAGGCCTTCGCCCGCTCCTTCGAGGAGGTCGACGCCGCCGAGCGCTGGGGGCTCGACGTGGTGTGGCTGGCCGAGCTGCACTTCGCCCCGGAACGTTCCGTCGCCTCCGCCCCCCTCGTGCTCGCCAGCGCCATCGCCGCCCGCACACGCCGCCTCAAGGTCGGCATTGCCGTGCAGGTCCTGCCCCTGTGCCACCCGGTGCGGCTCGCCGAGGAGGTGGCGACGCTGGACCACATCAGCGGCGGACGGCTGATCTTCGGCGTCGGCCGCAGCGGCTTCCCGCGCACCTACGAGGGCTACGGCATCCCCTATGCGGAGAGCCGCGAGCGCTTCGCCGAGGTGCTGGAGATTCTCGAGCGCGCGTGGAGCAACGAGCGCTTCTCCTTCGAAGGCGAGTTCTACACCTTCCGCAACCTCACGCTCGTGCCGCGCCCGCTGCAGAAGCCGTATCCGCCGGTGCGCATCGCCGCCACCAGCGCCGACACCTACCCGGCGATCGGCGCCATGGGGCTGCCGATCTTCGTCGCCGTCCGGCTCGGCACCATCGAGGAGCTGGGCCCCAACATCGCCGCGTACCGGCAGGCCTACTCCGCCGCCGGCCACGCCGGGCAGGGCGAGGTGTACCTGCGCGTGCCGGTCTACGTCGGCGAGACGGAGGCCGAGGCACGGGCCACGCCCGAGCGATCGATCATGCAGTTCTATCGCACGCTCGGCGCCCAGCTCGAGGAATCGGCGACGCGGGCCGGCGCGCGCTCCATCGAGCAGCGCGCCGAGCGCGGCCAGGCGCTGCAGACCATCCGCTACGAGGACGTGCTGCGCGAGAAGGTGATCGTCGGCACGGCCGACGCGGTCACCCGGCGGCTCGAGGACCTCACCCGCAAGCTCGGCCTCAACGGCATCCTGGCCGAGCTCAACTGCGGCGGCATGATC
>DASRDL010000139.1:0-4044 GCA_035652635.1 Hyphomicrobiaceae bacterium
GCCGCCCTGGGCCTGGCCGCCCTCGTTGCTCTTGCTACCCAAGCCGGGGCTGTCAGCCTCCGCGTGCAGATGGCCTGTGCCAGCGACTACTACGCCTATTGCAGCCAGCACGATCCCGACGGGCCCGGCGTGCGCCGCTGCATGCGCGCCAACGGACTCAAGCTGTCGAAGTCGTGCGTGAGCGCTCTGATCGCCGCCGGCGAGGTCTCCAAGGAGGAGGTCGCGCGGCGCGCCGCCGGCGGCAGGTAATGCGCGGGGTCGAGCCGCCACCGGCGGCCCCGCCCGGGCCGCGGTGAGGGTCAGGCCGGGGAGGCGGCCAGCTCGGCCTCTGTCCCCGTCCGGCGGCGCGGCTCGACGTGGCGCAGGTCGGCGTCGACGATGCCTTCCGCCAGCAGCTTCTTGATGTGACCGATGCGCTGGTAGCGGGGGCCCTCGAACTCCTCCAGCGTCAGGCCTGCGGAGGTGTAGGCCTTGTAGAGCTGCTCTGCGCCCATGCGCGCGTCCCACTTGGGCTGGAAGGCCGGCAGCGCGCGGCGGATCTTCTCGAAGCTCACGCGATAGGAGCGCTTGTCGGGGCCGGCGTCGTCGGCGAACTCGATCCTGCAGCCGGGCACCACGTCGGCCACGATGCGGGCGAGATCGCGGATGCGGTAGTTGTGGGCGGTCTGGCCGACGTTGAAGGCCTCGTTGAACACCGCCTCGGCGGGCGCCTCGAGGGCGGCGATGAAGGCGCGCGAGATGTCCTCGATATGCACGATCGGCCGCCACGGGGTACCGTCCGACTTCAGGTGGATGCGCCCCGTGGTGACGGCCCAGGCAACGAGGTTGTTGAGGACGATGTCGAAGCGCAGCCGCGGCGAGAGGCCGTAGGCGGTGGCAGGGCGCAGGTAGACGGGGCAGAAGCCGTCGTCGCCGAGCGGGGCGATGTCGCGCTCCGAGTCCACCTTCGACTGGCCGTAGGCGGTGACCGGGTTCAGTGCGCCGGTCTCGTCGATCATGTCCTCGCCGGCCTGGCCGTAGTTGCTGCAGGAGGAGGCGAGCACGAAGCGCTTGACGCCGGCCTTCTTGGCGGCCGTCGCCATCCGCACGCTGGCGCGATGGTTGATGTCGTCGGTGAGCTGCGGGCGCAGGTTGCCGAGCGGGTCGTTGGAGAGAGCGGCGAGGTGCAGCACGGCGTCGAAGCCGGCAAGATCGCCGGTCTCGACGTCGCGCACGTCCTTGAGGATGGTCGGCACCTCGGCGATCGCGCCGCCGGGCGCGTAGGTGCAGCGGGCATAGAGGTCGCTGTCGTAGCCCACCACCTCATGGCCGGCCTCGAGCAGCATCGAGGTGAGCACGGTGCCGATATAGCCCCTGGATCCCGTCACCAAAACACGCATTGCATTCTCCCAATTGCGTCAGGCAAAGTCGCGGAGGCGGTCACACCGGCAGCGACGAGTCCGGCACGTTGAAGCGGCGGTAGGCCGACTGCGACGGCCGGCCGACCAGGAACTTGGCCACACCGTCCTCCAGCGCGCGGCTGTAGACGCCGAGCGCGCCGTCGATCGCCTCGAGGGTGCGGTCGACATCGTCGTCGCTGTGCGAGTAGCTGATGGCCAGCGACGGCATCAGCACACCGCGCCTGATCGTCTCCTGCAGGAACAGCGAGCGCAGCGCCTGCGAGGGTTTGCCGTCGCGGTCGCGGGTGGCGTGCAAGAGGCAGCAGGGGCGGCCGAGGATCTTGACGTAGTCGGAGAGGCCGTGGGCGGCGATCACCTGCTCGGCCCCGACCCTGAGGCGCTCGCCCTGCCGGTACATGTGCTCGATCACCGGCTCGCGCTCGTAGGTCTGCATGGTGGCAATGGCCGCCGCCAGGGCATGCGTCTCGGCGCCGTGCGTGGTGGAGAGCAGGAACACACGCGGGCGGTCGGTGTGGTGGAGCCCGCCCAGCCGCATGAACTCGCGCTTGCCCGCCAGAGCCGACACCGAGAAGCCGTTGGCCAGTGCCTTGCCGAAGGTGGAGAGGTCGGGGGTGATGCCGTAGACCTTTTGGGCACCGCCGTTGTGCCAGCGGAAGCCGGTGATCATCTCGTCGAGAATGAGCAGCGCGCCGTTGGCGTGCGCCAGCCGCTGCAGCGCTTCGAGGTAGCCGGGATTTGGCTCCTCGGTGCGTGCGGCCTCGAGGATCAGGCAGGCGATGCGGCCCGGATGCTGCTGGAACAACGCCTCGGCGCTGGCGAGGTCGTTGTAGCGGAAGGTGACGGTGAGCTGGCGCACGGTCTCGGGGATGCCGGCGTACATGGGCGTGGTGCCGATGAACCAGTCGTCGACCGAGAAGAAGGGGTGGTCGGCGCAGCAGGCGACGAGATCGCGTCCGGTGTAGGCGCGGGCCAGCTTGACGGCGCCCGAGGTGGCATCCGAGCCGTCCTTGCAGAACTTCACCATCTCGGCGCCCTCGATCATGCCGAGGAGCTGCTCGGCGCAGGCGACCTCGATGGGGCTCGGGCGGGTGAAGTTGGAGCCGTTGGCGAGCTCCTGCATGGCCGCGTCGACGACGGCGGGGAACGCATGGCCTAGGCCGACCGTGCGGTTGCCCATGCCGTACTCGATGTACTCGTTGCCGTCGGCGTCCCAGACGTGGCAGCCGGAGCCGCGGGCGATGAAGCCGGGCGCCAGGATCGGATACTGGTCATCGCCCTTGGCGTAGGTGTGGCTGCCGCCGGGGATCAGCGCGTGTGCGCGCGCCTGCAGCCTGCGCGAAGCCGCGAACGCGTCGGGCCGGCTCGCCGCACGGACCGCCTCGACATCTTGTGCAAGCATGTGAAATGACCGCCCATTGTGCCCGAAAGACCGGGCCCCCTCTCTTGCGCTCCATTTAGGTGGACAGCATGCAGCGAAGCACGCGCCTCGTGGGGTGGTGGTTAATGTGGGCGCGGCGACCGGCGGTGGCGGCTCGGATCGGCCAACTCAGTGCCTGGTGCCGGGCTCGCCGGTGCCGCCGTCATCCTGAAGCGAGGTGCCGTCCTCGTCGTCGTCGCGGTCGGCGACTGGAATGGCATAGGCGCCGCTCAGCCAGCGTGCCAGGTCGACGTCGGCGCAGCGGCGCGAGCAGAACGGCCGGTAGGCCTCGACGCTCGGTCGGCCGCAGATCGGGCACTTGGCTTGGGGTTTGGGCGGCGGCTCGGAGCGCGTCATGACAAAACGACCACTTTCGCCCGGCAGGAGCCCGCCTCACTGCGGGTCGGCCTCGCCGAGCTTCAGCCAGTTGAAGTGGATCGGGAAGCCTTCGCCCAGCAGCATGTTCACGACCTCCGTCAGCGGCAGGCCGACGACGTTGGTGTAGGAGCCGTTGAGCTTCTGCACGAAGCAGCCGGCGAGGCCCTGGATGGCATAGCCGCCGGCCTTGCCGCGCCATTCGCGCGAGGCGATGTAAGCCTCGATCTCCTCCTTCGACAGCCGCTTGAAGCGCACGCGCGTGTCGACGATCTTGGAGCGCATGCGGTCGTCCGGCGTGATGAGGCACAACGCCGTCAGCACGCGGTGGCTGCGCCCGGACAGGAGCTGCAGGGCAGCCACTGCCTCCTCCACGAAGCGCGGTTTCACCAGGATGCGCCGCCCGACGGCCACCACGGTGTCGGCGGCCAGCACGTAGGCGTCGGCCACGTCCTTGTCGTTGGCGATCTGGTCGCGCGCCGATTCCGCCTTTGCCCGCGCGAGCCTGGTGACGAGCGAGCGCGGCATTTCGCCCTTGGCAGGGCGCTCGTCGATGGACGTCGGACGCAGCGCGTCGGGCTCGATGCCGACTTGGCCCAGCAGCATGAGGCGCCTCGGCGAGGCGCTGGCGAGCACGAGCTTGGGCTTGAGCTCGGCGCGGCGGCCGGTGGGCTTGGTGCGCGCGAGCTCGTGCCTCAGCGTCTCCCGCCGCGGGCTGTCGGTGCGGACGAGCGCGGTGGCGAGGCCTGCCTTCTGCGAGGTCATGCCGGTGTGCCTGGTTGCCCCTGCTGAATCGCAGCGGAACATGCCCATGGGCCAAGGCGAAAATCAAGCGCTGCCGGCGGCGCAATG
>DASRDL010000140.1:0-6198 GCA_035652635.1 Hyphomicrobiaceae bacterium
GAGGCGACGCCGGAGAGGATCGTCGCCACCATGCTGGTGCGGCCCGACCTGTGCACGGCGGGTGGCGTGTGCCACGGTGGCGCCTTCATGGCGTTCGCCGACACCATCGGCGCCGTCGGCACGGTGATGAACTTGGCCCCCGGCGCGCGCACCACCACCATCGAGTCCAAGACCAACTTCCTGGGGGCGGCCCAGGTGAACACCCGCATCACGGCCGAGTCGACGCCGCTGCACCGCGGCAAGACCACCCAGGTATGGCAGACCATGATCCGCTCGGAGGCCGGCAAGCTCTGCGCGGTCGTCACCCAGACGCAAATGGTGCTGCCGGCGGCCTGACGGGCCCATTTCCACCCACAGCCGCGGCTTCAGGGTCGCTTGACCAGCCGGCCGGCCGGCCGCTTCAATGCGTGGTCACGCCCGAGCGCCCGCCAGGAGCCGCCACCCTCATGTTCGACTTCGACCGCGTCATCGAGCGCCGCGGCACACACGCATCCAAGTGGGACATGATGGCCAAGCTGTCCGGCATCGATGCGCCGGACGCCATCCCCATGTGGGTGGCCGACATGGACTTCGCCGCCCCGCCCGGCGTCACGGCGGCGCTGCGCGATGAGGTGGAGCGGGCGACCCACGGCTACTACGCCAATACCGGAACGTGGGCCCAGGCGCTCGCCCAGTGGATGGCCCGCCGGCACGCCCTGAAGGTGGACCCGGACTGGGTGAGCCCCACGCCCGGCATCGTCTCCGGCCTCGGCCTCATCCTGCAGGCCGTGAGCGAGCCCGGCGACGAGGTCGTCGTCTTCCCGCCGGCCTACCATGCCTTCCGCCGCATCATCCTCGCCAACGAGCGGCGCATCCTCGATGCACGGCTGGTGGAGGAGGCCGGCCGCTACGTCATGGACCTTCCTGCGCTGCGCACGAAGCTCACGCCGCGGACCAAGGTGGTGTTCTTCTGCAGCCCGCACAATCCGGGCGGCACCGTGTGGTCGCCGCAGGAGATCCGTGCGCTTGCACGCTTCTGCGCCGAGCACGACCTGATCCTGGTGTCGGACGAGATCCACTGCGACCTCGTCTTCCCCGGCGCCAGGCACACCCCGACGCTCACCGCCGCGCCCGAGGTTGCCGACCGGCTCGTGACCTGCGTCGCCGCCACCAAGACCTTCAATCTCGCCGGTGCCCACGTCGGTGCGTGCATTGCCACCAACCCGGACCTCAAGCGCCGCATCGACGCGCGCATCATGGCCACGGGCCTCGGCTCCTACAACAGCTTCGGCATGATCGCCACCGAGGCCGCCTGGCGCACGGGGGAGGCCTGGCTCGACGCGCTGCTACCCTACCTCGCCGCGGCCCGCGACCTGTTCGACCGGCGCATCGAGGCGGCCGCACCCGGTGCCCGCTCCATGCGGCTCGCCGCCACCTACCTCGCCTGGGTCGACTTCGCCGGCACCGGCCTCACCCCCGAGGACGTGGCGGCCAGGGTCAAAACGCGCGCGCGCATCTTTGCGAGTCCCGGACCGCAGTTCGGGCCCGGCGGCGAGACATGGCTGCGCTTCAACTTCGCCACCCCGCGGCCGATCCTGGAGGAGGCGCTCCGGCGCCTGGAGGCTGCGTTCGCCGATCTGCGCGGGGGAAGACGAGGGGCTTCGGCATGAGCAAACCCGTGATCGGCGTGATCGGCAACGCCCATCGCATCGAGGGCCGCTACCTCGTCCAGCAGGTGGGAGAGCGCAACCTGCGCGCGGTGGCCGATGTGACGGGTGCGCTGCCGCTCATGTTCGCCGGCTCGCCGGAGATCACCGACATCGGCGCGCTGCTCGACGTGGCCGACGGCATCCTGCTGACCGGCGCGCGCGCCAATGTCCACCCCAAGCGCTTCCGCGCCGAACCGCATGCAGGCTACGAGCCCTACGACGAGGCGCGCGACGCGCTGGCGCTCGCCCTGATCGAGACCTGCGTCGCCCGCGGCGTGCCGATCTTCGGCGTCTGCCGTGGCATGCAGGAGATGAACGTCGCTTTCGGTGGATCGCTGCATCACGAAATCCGCGAGCTGCCCGGCCGCATGAACCATCGCATGCCGCGTTTGGAGACGGGCGAGGTCCACCCCGATCCCGCCGTCGTGTTCGCCGACCGCCACGACGTGCACCTCGTGCCCGGGGGAACCTTCGCACGCCTGTTCGGCGCCGAGACCATCCGGGTGAACTCGCTGCACGGCCAGGGCATCCTCGAAACGGGCAGCCGGGTCGTGGTGGAGGGGGTGGCCGATGACGGCACCATCGAGGCCATCCGCATCGCCGACGCTCCGGGCTTCGCCCTGGGCGTGCAGTGGCATGCGGAATACGATGCCCAGAAGAACCCGGTGAACCGCGCGCTGTTCGAGGCGTTCGGTGCTGCAGTATCGGCGAGGCGGCGACAGGCGGCCACGGCCTAGCCGCCGGTGCCGCGGTCCGCAGGGAGGTGCGCTGATGGCCAAGGTGGACGAGCTCAAGGCCATGATCGCGGAGGCCCGCTGCATCGTGGGCTTCACCGGAGCCGGCATCTCCACCGAGTCCGGGATTCCCGACTACCGCTCGCCCGGCGGCATCTGGACCAAGTACCGGCCGATCGAGTTCGGCGACTTCCTGGCCTCGGCCGAGGCCAGGCGCGAGACCTGGCGGCGCAAGTTCATCACCGACGAGACCCTGCGCAAGGCCACACCCAACGCCGGCCACCGGGCGCTCGCGCGCCTGGTCGAGCAGGGCAAGATGCCGGCCATCGTCACCCAGAACATCGACGGCCTGCACCAGGCCTCGGGCGTGCCCGACGACAAGGTGATCGAGCTGCACGGCAATGCCACCTATGCCGCCTGCCTCGACTGCCGCAAGCGCTACGAGCTCGACTGGGTGCGCGAGATCTTCGCCGTCGACGAGCGCCTGCCCCTGTGCACGGCGTGCGGCGGCATGATCAAGACGGCCACCATCTCCTTCGGCCAGGCCATGCCCGAGGACGCCATGCAGCGGGCACAGGAGGTGACGCTCAGCGCCGACCTCTTCATCGTGCTCGGCAGCTCGCTGGTGGTCTATCCGGCCGCCGGCTTTCCCATCATGGCCAAGCGCAACGGCGCGCGCCTCGTCATCGTCAACCGCGACCCGACCGAGCAGGACGAGATCGCCGACCTCGTCATCAACGCCGAGATCGGCACCACCATGGGCCGCGCGGTGGGCGTGAACTGACGCTCGCCTTTGCCCTGCGGCGCATGATGCCGGAGTCTCGCGTGAGCGAAATATCCGGCATCCGGAAAGGGCCCACCACCTCTGGCTCCTGGGTATCGGCTCTCGCGCTTCGCGCTCGGCCGGCACGACAACGCCTACGACGGGGCTAAAGCCGGACGGTGTACTCCAGGCCGCGGGCGATCGACAGCAGGCGGCGGTCCTGCCCCGTTTCACCCATCAGCATCAGGCCCACGGGTGCGGTGCCGGGCGCGTGGCACGGGATGGTGATCGACGGCCGGTCCAGGAAATTGGCGATGCTCGTGTTGCGCAGGCACAGGTTGTTGATGCGGTTCGACGCGGCCAGCTCCTGGAGGCTGTCGATGGTCGGCGGCACGATCTGGACCGCCGGCAGCACCAGGGCGTCGAAGAATCGCGAGCGCGCACGCACGGCCTCGATCACCCGCGCCCGATGGTTCAACGTATCGACGTAGTCGGCCGCACTTTGCGCACGGCCCGCGTCGAAACGCGCCCGCACCCAGGGGTCGTAGAACTCGCTGCGCGTCTCGAGGAACCTGCGGTGCCAGGCATAGGCCTCCGCGCCCACCAGGCCGCCGTTGCGGTTGATGTGCGGCAACTCGGAAAGCTCCGGTATGCCGAGCGGCTTGAGCCTTACGCCCTTCTGCGACAGCCGGCTCAGCGCCGCCTGATAGGCGGCGGCGACCGCCTCATCGAGCTTCTCGTCGACGTAGCCTTCGATCACGCCGAGGCACAGATTGGAGACGGGGTAGGACTCCTCGTCCTCCCCGTCGCCACCCGACAGAATTGAATCGAGCACCGCGCAGCACGAAACGGTGCGGGCCAGTGGCCCGACCGAATCGAGCGTCTGCGAGAGCGGTATGGCGCCCCGCTTCGACACGCGCGTGGAGGTGGGCTTGAAGCCGACGATGCCGCAGAAGGCGGCCGGGATCCGGCACGAGCCGCCGGTATCCGTGCCGATCGTCGCAACCGTCATGCCGTCGGCCACGCTCACCGCACCGCCCGAGGTCGAGCCGCCGGGGATGCGCCCAGCCGACCGGTCGAAGGGACTGCGCGGCGTGCCGTAGTGCGCATTCATGCCCAGACCGGAATAGGCGAACTCGGTCATGTTGGTCTTGCCGACGATGACGAACCCCGCCCGCCGCAGGAGCGCGACGATGTCGGCATCGCGCGCTGCCGGCGGCTCGGTGTCGAGCACATGCGAGCCGGCGCGGGTGACCTCTCCCGCCACGTCGAACAGGTCCTTGATGGAGATGGGAATGCCGGCGAACGGCGGCAGGGCCAGGTTGGCCCCGCGCGCGGCGTCCACCCGCTCCGCCTCGGCCAGCGCCGTCTGCTCGTAGACGGAAAGGAAGCAGCGCGCACCCTCTCCCGCCGCATCGGCGATGGCCGACAGGCTCGCCTCCACCAGCGCTCGGCTGGTCGTGCGGCCCGCAGCCAGCTGTCGCTTCAAGTCGATGAGGTTGGGCATGGCGCCGCCTCCTCCGGGCGTGGCGGCCACGGCAGGCGCCTACTCGCCCGGCTCCAGGGCGAATTTCGGGCTGTCGCGGCGGATGGTGTGCGGGTTGTTGCGGGCGGTCTTGAACTTGTCGCGCTCGAACACGCCGCTCGGAATGTCGAAGAAGCCCTGGGCGAGCTGCTCGGGGCTGGTCGGCAGCATGCGGATGGAGTCGAACGGGCAGATGTCGTAGCACAGCTCGCAGCCGATGCAGTTGTCGGTATGCACGTCGATCCGGCCGGCCGGGCTCTGCGACAGCGCCTCGTAGAAGCACACCTGGATGCACACGTTGCAGGTCGGATTCTTGCACGTGTCGTGCACGACCTCGGCGTATCTGCGCTGCCGGCTGAACTGCTCGGCATAGTCCTTCACGGAGCGGCGGGAGGCGATGCCGACCATCTCCTCGACGGTGCCGTAGGCGTGCTCGTCCATGAACCGCTCGAAGCCGTCGATGATCTTCGGCAGCCACTTGATGCCCTTCGCCATCAGGATCGACCCCACCTGCACGATGGTGGCACCGGTCATGATGAACTCGATCACGTCGCGATGGTCGAAGATGCCGTTGGAGCCGGAAATGGGCATGCCGAGCTCGCGGTAGATGCGATGCACCCAGCGCAGCGTCAGGGGCTTCACCCAGGTGCCCCCGATGCCGGCGGGACCGGCGAGCCGGGGCTCGCCAGTGTCGATGTCGACGGCAAAGCCGGTGTGCCGGTTGGTGGCGGTCACGGCGGCGGCGCCGGCGGAGCGCACGGCCTTGGCCACCTCGACGGGGCGCGACTGGTCGGGCGTCAGCTTCACCATCACGGGGATGGATACGGCTTCGCATACCGCGCGCGTCACCTCGAAGGCGACATCGGCCTCCTGGCCGATCATGGAGCCGCCGTGCACCCCCGGCATCATGGCCGGATGCGGGCAGCCGAAGTTGAGCTCCACCATCGGCAGCCCGCAGTCCTCGACGGTGCGGCAGATGTCCTTCCAGCCGTTGATGTCCTTGGCCCCGACGCTGCCGATCAGGTGGGCGCCGCGCTCGGCTGCGTACTTCTGCGTGTCGATGAGGTCGGGGATCCAGTCCTTGTAGTAGGTGCTCGAGTAGCCGGAGCGGCTGTAGAACACGAAGTCGCGCTGCACCTTGCCTTTCACGACGTCGCCGCGGTCGTTCATGATGCAGTACTTGGAGTTCTGCGTCAGCCGCGCCATGTCCTCGATGTCGGTCAGCGTCTTGATGATCGCGGCCGAGGCGCCGGCATCGAAGCATTGCCGCATGAGGTCGGGGCTGTTGGTGGTCTCGAGCGAGGCCACCACGATCGGGTTCTTGAAGGTGAGCCCGCAGAATTCCACGCTCGTGTTGGCCATGCTCGCTCGCCTCCGCTGGGCTCCTTGCCGATTTGCCCGACCGGCGGAGAGTGCCCGCCGCCCGTTCCCGCTGTCAACGCCGCGGCAGGCGACGGGGCATCAGGAGTGCGGATGCTCCCTTCGAGC
>DASRDL010000141.1:0-2844 GCA_035652635.1 Hyphomicrobiaceae bacterium
GTGGCGACCTTGGCGGCGCGGCGCACGATGCGCGGCAGGTCTTCGAGCCGCGTCACCTCGACGGCCCACTTCACCAGCGGCTGGGCGATCGGCACCAGGGAATCGTAGAGCAGCGGCTCGGTGAGCCCGTGGCCCTGCTCCTGCTGGCCCGCGGTGATGATCATCGGCGTGCCGGTGAACTTGGCGTTGTAGAGCGAGCCCATGGCGTTGCCGAGCCCCGGGGCCACGTGCACGTTGCAGGCCACCAGCCGGCCGCTGGCGCGCGAGAAGCCGTCGGCCATCGCCACCACCACCGCCTCCTGCAGGCCCAGCACGTAGGTGAGGTCGGGGTGCTCCCTGAGCGCGTGCATGATCGGCAGCTCGGTGGTCCCGGGGTTGCCGAAGAGGTGCGTGATGCCCTCGTCCTTGAGGAGCGCCAGGAAGGCCGAGCGGCCGGTGATGCGGTTCATGGGGAAGCGAGCCTCTGGGTCGGTGGACGAACGGCGGTGAGGCTACGTCGGGCGGCGGCGGGTGGGAAGCTCCGGCGTACACGGCACGCACGCAGGTCTGGCACGTGCGCGCCGCACGGCTATGGGCGCCGCCGGCCGCGGACCGGGCCGCCGACTGCTAGGTCGACGGCAAGGCCTGATTGTCGTCGGTGCGGGCGGCCAGAGCCGCCAGCGTGATGGCCACGAAGGCCGCGAACGTGATGACGGCGTTGGCGGCGTGCGAGTATTCCCACTGCTGCCGGGCGGCCTCGAAGTGCTCCGGCGTCACCGTCCAGTTGTTGCTGGCAACGTTCATCGGATAGGTGAACAGCCAGAACACCGCTTGCGAGGCGAGGAGCAGCACCAGCGCAGCGAGAGACAGGGCAAAGGCGCGCGGCCGTCCCCAGGTGAGGACGGCGTGAGTGGCGGTGAGGACGATGGCCGCGAGGATGACGATGCCGAAGAGCGCCCAGCCCGCGTAGATCCGCTGCACCGTCATGTACTGCGCCTGCGGCAGGCCCATTTTGTTGGGGAGCTCGAACAGGTGCGCGCCGGCCGGCACCAGACAAAGCCCGACGGCAACGATGGCGAGCAGGCTCAGGGCATCTGACACGGTAGGCGCGGTTCGTGGCATGTCGGCCAGCCTGTCTGCGGCAGCTGCGCTAACGAGCACCGCCGGCGGGCCGGTGGACTGCTCGACGCAGGAAACGCCGTGCGCGGCAAGCGGTTCCGTGGCCGCCGCCCGTCATCCCTTGACGCACACCACCTGCCGGAGCGTGTGCACCACCTCCACCAGGTCCGCCTGCGCCGCCATCACGGCGTCGATGTCCTTGTAGGCCATCGGCGTCTCGTCGATGACGCCGGCGTCCTTGCGGCATTCGACGGCGGCGGTGGCGGCGGCATGGTCGGCCAGCGTGAAGCGGCGCTTGGCCTCGCCCCGTGACATGCGCCTCCCGGCGCCGTGCGCGCAGGAGTGGAAGCTCTCCGGATTGCCCTTGCCGCGCACGATGTAGGACTTGGCGCCCATGGAGCCGGGGATGATGCCGAGATCGCCCGCTCCCGCCCGCACCGCGCCCTTGCGCGTCACCCACACCTGCGCGCCGAGGTGGGCCTCGCGCTCGACGTAGTTGTGGTGGCAGTTGATCGCCTGCTCGTGCATCCGGAAGGGCGGCAGCTCCGCGCGCATGACGCGCAGCACGGCCGCCATCATGACCTCGCGATTGTGGCGCGCGAACTCCTGCGCCCAGGCGACGGCCGCCACGTAGTCCTCGAACAGCGGCTCGCCCTCCTCGAGCCAGGCGAGGTCGCGATCGGGCAGCGGCCGCGTCAGCTGCCGCCGGTCGAGGGCCTCGCGGGCCTTGGCGATGAAGTAGGTGCCGATGCGGTTGCCGATGCCGCGGCTGCCCGAGTGCAGCATCGCCCACACCCGGTCCTCCTCGTCGAGGCAGATCTCGATGAAGTGGTTGCCGCCGCCCAGCGAGCCCAGGTGCGTGACGCTCTGCGCCTCGGCGAGGGCGGGGTGGCGCTCCTCGAGCTCCTTCAGGCCCGCGGCAAGCCCGCTGTCGGCGAAGCGGCGGCCGACGGCGTTGGGCACGCCGTCCTTCCATCCGCCCTTGAGGCCGACGCCGCCGTGCGGCACCGCCGCCTCGATGGCGAGGCGCAGCCTGGCGAGGCTTTCCGGCAGGTCGGACGCGCCGAGCGTCGTGCGCACCGCCATCATGCCGCAGCCGATGTCGACACCCACCGCTGCCGGCACGATGGCCGCCCTGGTGGCGATCACGGAGCCCACGGTGGCGCCCTTGCCGAGGTGCACGTCCGGCATCACCGCCACATGGTCGTGAATGAAAGGCAAGGCGGCGATATTGAACAGCTGCCGGCGGGCGGCGTCGTCCACCGGCACGCCGTCCACCCACGCCTTGATCGGCGCGTAGCCTGTCTCGATCGTCTGCGGGCCGGCCATGGCGGGTCTCGGGCTCGGGTCCGGGCCGATGGTTCGGGCGCGCCTGCCGTACTACGCGACAGTTTCCCCGCCGGTCTGCGTCTGCCGCCGCCGGCAACCAACCGGGACGGTTGCGGCGGCGCCGTCCACTGCAGGGCTTGCCCTCGGCAGGTGCGCCGTTTAGCGTGGCACCAGAACAACAAACACCCCTCGCCCGTCAAGGTTCGGGCGGGGCCGCGGAGGAGTCGATGCGCTCGAGAATTGCCCTTGCCATTGCCCTTTCGCTTGGCGCCGCCACCCTGGCCGTGACGCCCGCACTGGCGCAGAAGCAGGGCGGCACGCTGCGCATCTACCACCGCGACAACCCGCCGAGCGCGTCGATCCACGAGGAGGCGACGGTATCCACCGTGATGCCGTTCATGTCCCTCTACAACAACC